>DATDXC010000040.1:0-46205 GCA_035289425.1 Candidatus Nanoarchaeia archaeon | reverse complement strand
TGCCTGTTTGAATAACCGAATAATTTTTGTATCTAAACGTTCTTTCTTTTTCATGGTGGTGGGTTGACTCCACCACCCCCTCATGCCTCTTCAAGAGGCAGAGGGTTATTTATTTCTTTCGACATTTTCTACAGAGCCCTTTTAATTGGCTCTGTCCCAAATCTCGCTTCGCTCTGGTTAGCAGCTTCAAACCTTCCATTCTAATGTGGAATAACTGACATTCTCCCAAGGAGTCATCCCTCTTGTCAGTTCGTTAGTTGATTGAATTAGGTTTGACTTTAGGCTGCTAACCTTCATTTGGGACAGAGCCCTTTTAATTAACTTTATATATAAGCAATCAACAAAATTCTTCATGAAAGCGTTTACTCTCAAAAACGGATTGCAGGTAATCGTAGAGAAGAGAAGGACAGATACGGTAACGATTGAAGCGACTGTCAAAGTCGGCTCAAACCAGGAATCTCTGCGATTAAATGGCATTTCTCACTTCCTTGAACACATGTTATTCGAAGGAACCAAAAAAAGGAAAAATGTGGAAATAATAAGCAACGAAGTTGAACGCTTAGGTGGGGAGCTGAATGCCTACACCACAAACGAACGAACTTCTTACTACATTAAGGTTCCGAAGAAGCATTTTTTGAAAGCTTTGAACATCTTATCAGACATGATTCAGAATTCTATTTTTGACCAGGAAAGAGTGGAAAAAGAGAGAAAAATAATTTTGAAAGAGATAAACATCCATAAGGATGAACCGCGGATGTACCAGTGGGACTTATTTCAAAGGACCTTATTCCGGACTCACCCAAACAAACGTCCGGTGTACGGATCAGTCAAGACCATGAAAGCAATCACCAGGAGCGATTTGATCGGATATTACAAAAAATATTATGCCCCTAACAACATAATTCTTTCGATTGTAGGAGATGTACCTAATCCGAGGAAGTATGTGGAAGCATATTTCGGTGATTTCAGAAAAAAACCAGTCTCCCATAAGCTTATCTACGAAGGACCGAATACAAAAGTCATCATAAAAAAAGAAAGAAGAAAAATCCTCAATTCATACCTGATGCTGGGGTATAAGACCGTTCCTCGAACACACAAGGACAGCTATGTTTTGGATGCGATCAAAGCGATACTGGCGAGGGGGCAGTCAGGAAAACTATTCCTTGAAATTCGCGTTAAGAGGGGCCTTGCCTATGAGGTCAACGCTCAGCACGAAGCTTCGATTGACCACGGCTTTTTTGTCGTATATCTTAATACCAACAAAAAAAACATCCAGAAAACCGTATCAATAATCTTAAAGGAATTCAAGAAGTTGCAGGACGTAGGCGTCAAGGAACTTTCAGAGGCAAAGGGCTATCTGGAAGGCCAGTTTATCCTTGACAATGAGGACACCCACGATCGGGCAGACGAGCTATCTTCCTGGGCACTGGTAGGCAAGCCTGAACTATTCGATGAATACCTTAAAGAAATCAGGAAAATTTCTGTTAAAGACATTGTTCGGGTCTCAAATAAATATTTTACGCCCTATTATGCCATGACTGTCATAGAACAAGCTTAACGTGTTATCTCAAAACCACGTATCTTTTCCAACAATTCTTTTGGCTTTCCCTTCTCGAAATGCTTTCTCACCGGTTCTAGCAAAGTATTGATCTCTTCAGCAACTGCCTGTTTGAGATCCATGGGGTGCAATTGTCTGGCTTTAAACGCATCTTCTAACTCCGTATAGGTCGAAAACTCCAAATTACCACCGAATTTCTCCGGCCTCTGTATCTGCAGTTTATCCTTTTTCTCAAAAATGATATACCTGCAATACTCCAGGATGGGATTCTCTTCAGCAATTCCTTCCGGGCAATACGCTTTTTGTATCTTCCGCTTGATATCTTCTTTTGTATCAGTCATAAATATGGCAGTATCTGGTTTTGACTTTGACATCTTCAATGCAATGCCCCTGTCTGACCCGGTTAAGTCTTTAGGGGGCTCTCCCAATCCCATTAACATATGGTGATGAACCGCTACCGGCTTATAAAATCCGAGCTTAGGTCCGATTTCTCGAGCCATGACATTGACCTTCCGTTGGTCCAGTCCCAGTTGTGTTATATCCACATTAAGATAAAAAATGTCTGCTGCCTGCATGCAGGGATACAAAATCTGGGATGCCTGCAAAGCATCTGATTCGCTTCTACCCATGATTTGGCTGCACCTGATAACTCTTTTAAGGGTGCTGTGGGTGGCAATCTTCATGACAATCTTCCAGTAGGTATCGTTTTTGACTAAATCAGAAGCCCACACCACTTCCACTTTCGACATATCTACTCCCACAGCTTTCCACACTTCAAGAAAGTATTTGCCTGCTGTCTGGATATTTTCCAAATTGCCGTTTAGCTTATTGTTTGCCCATGCATGCCAGTCTGCGATAAGTAGCTTGAATTTACATCCTGCTTCAATCATCTTCTGGATATTTATCGCCCGTAAGATGCCTTGCGCGATATGCACATTGCCGCTGGGCTCAAATCCGTCATATGCTATTGGATTCTTTTTGTCTTTGAGAAGCTGGACTAAATCCTCCTCGGTGATTATCTCTTCTCCCACTTCCTTGATCAGAGCTAATCGCCTATCCATAAGTCATAGAATTCTTGTTTATATTAATAAATGTTTTGGGAAAAGCAGGCCACAACCAAGTTTTTGAAACTAGTTCATCCAATGTTCCTTTTGGTCTGTTCAATCATCTCCCTAACTCGAGCAGTTTGGGAGGTATACTCCCCAGTAACCGGTTGCCTGCCGCGCCTTCCCAACAGGTTATATTGTAATCTTCTCAAATTTCTTACAGTTGCAGCACCGAAAGGCAGGGCGTAGAGAAACTCCCGAATACGCCAGCGTCACTTGTCATACTCTTTCAGAAATCTCGGTATATTTTTAAATCTTTACTTTCTATATTGAAAATAAGCCATTCCCACTGGACATACACGCATAAGCTATTTAAATGCCGCAAAGCTTCTAAAATCCCATGCTCTCAGTAACTATGCTTTCTGGCTATTTGTACTGCCCACGAAAACTATACTTAGAGAGAGTTCTCAAGCTCTCAGAGCCCCCCAAAGAAGCCTTAGTCAAAGGCACCATACGGCATGAGACCTATGATCTGATAAACAAGAACGAAGAGAAATTTGTAACTAGGATAACTGAGAAGCCGCAGTTAGATGCGCTTACTGAGCTCTATAAAAACCAATATCTAAAATATCTTCGTATTGCTACCCTCCATAATAAAGAAGGCCTCAAACAATTTAACCTAAATCCAGGAGACTTATTTAAACAAGTTTACCCACTGATAGTTGATGAAGCCCTGGTCAGAAGCCAAAAATTGTTTGCTTTCATAGAAAAGCACGATGTTTTTGGAAAAGAATTGTGGGACAAGCTCACCCCCAAGATCCTATCTGAGCTGCAGATAACCTCTCCCTCCTTAGGTCTTAAGGGCATCATTGATCAGATTGAGGTATATGGGGAAAACATGGTTCCTTTTGAGCTGAAGACAGGAAAAACACCTAGAGAAGGTGTCTGGCCAGGTCATAAGATTCAGATTGCTGCGTATGCACTGTTGCTTGAGTTCCACTATAATAACGAAGTCAAAGAGGGTTTTGTAAGATATCTTGACTCGAAACAGCTGAGGCACATCTCTATAAACCCATTTATGCGGATGGAGGTGCGAGAACTTATTAAGAAGGTAACCTTTCTCCTGGCGCAAAAGCAGCTGCCACCCTACTGTGAAAGTAAGGGGAAATGCCAGGCATGCGGTTTACGTCAAACCTGCTACGATGAGAAGGCGATGAAGCAGTTAATGGAAAACAAGTCACTCGAAGAAAATCAAAAACTTTAAATATAAGCAACAGTACATTGACCAAGAGTGGATTAAATGCCTGAAGAAGATAAGAAATTCTCAAAACAGCTCATAGGGAAGACCATCGTGAGCAAGACCGGGAAGAGATTCGGTGAAGTAGGGGATATAATATTCGAGACCCGATCAGGAGAGCTTATCCATATGGTCCTGGTAAACCCAACCTCCTACACTGAAAAATTGGAGCTGGAAAAAGACAAGGACAACAGGATTCTTATACCTTTCTCAGCGGTCATCGCCATTGGCGATTTTATGGTTATTTCTGAAGAAGATATAATCTAATCCAGTACTGCGGTTTTTTGAGTACACAAAACCTAATTAACAAACTTTTTAAACAAAGCAGATTACCTGCATTGCATGGAGGATATAGCAATCTGGACTGAAAAATACAGGCCCCACGATTTCTCTGAGATAAAGGGGCAGAAGGAGATTGTAAAAAGGGTAAAGGCATTTGTTGAGCAGAAGAACATGCCCCATCAGATGTTCGCCGGTCCGGCAGGTGTCGGAAAATCAACATTAGCATTGGTCATCGCAAAGAAGCTTTTTGACAAAGAGTGGCATCAAAATTTCTTAGAACTAAACGCCTCTGACGAAAGGGGCATAGACATTATCAGAATTAAAGTTAAGGATTTTGCCAGAACAAGAGCGATCGGTGATGTACCTTTCAAGATCATTTTCTTGGATGAATGTGATGCGTTAACGCGGGAAGCCCAGCAAGCTTTGAGAAGGACCATGGAAAATTATACGCAAACATGCAGGTTCATCCTCTCCTGTAATTACAGCTCAAAAATCATTGACCCGATCCAATCACGATGTGCGGTCTTCAGGTTCAAACCATTGGACAATAAAGACCTAATCCAGATTATAGACAAGATTGCAAAAGACGAGCACCTGAAGCTAAGCGAAAAAGCCAAGGAAGCTTTGATAGAGATTTCTGAGGGAGATTGCAGACGCTTGGAAAATGTGCTTCAAAGCTGTGCTGCCTTAGGTAAAAATATCGAAGATGAGACCATCTATTCCTTGGCAGCAGTTGCCAGACCAAAAGAAGTTGCCGAGGTCCTGAGGCTATGTATCGATGGTAAATTCATTGACGCCAGAAAAAAGCTATTGGACGTAATGCTCAATTATGGTTTAGCAGGCTTGGATATCATCAAGCAAATACAGAAAGAGGCGCTAAACCTAGACATAGAAAATCAAAAGAAAATGAAAATAATAGAAAAATGCGGCGACATAGAGTTCAGGATGACTGAAGGTTCAGATGAATACCTTCAGCTCGAAGCTCTATTGGCTGCAATCACTGCTCTCTGATTCTGATTTGCCGTTGGATAAGGTCCTTATACTGGTATATCAATGTCAATTCAAGCTGTTTGGTGTACAAAGTATCTTCAGTCATGGCAGTGATGAGCTTGCATACCACCTTCATCTTTCCATCAGAGTCAAACCTGCCTTCATTCAGTTTGCCGCCTGATTTGCACTCCCACTCTGAAGCGTCAGAAGAATTGAACGCCAATTCATCAAATCTGGAATCAAAATCAGTACTAGGTTTGGCAACATCCCCGCTCCCGATATTCTCCACATCAAACTCAACAGCGACCTTGCCTGTTCCAGCCCGCTTCTCTTCTACATTTGTCACTTGGATAGGTGCTGCAGATGAAAACACCTTCTTGTTAGCATCCACATCACAGATGCGGTCATCCTGGAGATCTTCCTTAAAGCATACTTTGGGGACCAGTGCATGGGTCTTATAGAGATACACAACCTCTGCAAAGACACTAACGTCATAATGGGAACCCGATAAGGGAATCTGATACACTGCATCAGGGGATCCAGGAGTAAAGTCTAAGGTAACTTCTCCGCCCACATCATTGAACTCAGAAACCTTCTCAATTGTTTCAATATTGTTCAACTCCCCATTAGCAACTATGCCGGTAAACTGGTTCAGGGAAATGCCTTTGAGGGTTACAGTCGCATCTCCTACAATAACCTCTTCCTCTCCTTTGTTGTTTAGCAACACTTCTATCGGGAACGATTCCCCCTCAAAAATTTCCTCAATGCCGGTTTCATCATTAAATACCCCCATATCTAAAAAATTAGCAACAATCCCCTTGGAACCACCTGTGAACGGCGAGAGCTGATCTGATCCATCATCTTTCCCACTTTGGCTCTGGCATGCCGAGAGGACCAATAACCCTATGACTGCAACGATAAGTAAGTGAATTTTGTTCATTTTGTAGCCTCCTTCATAATTCCGGAGTAGTTATACTATATAAATTTTATTGTTTGCTCTGAAAAAAGTTCTTAGATATCAATCGCTTCGAAAACCTCAAATACCCTGCTTTGAGAGGTAGAATAGCCATAACTTAGTTCAATATTGAGCGGAGTGGTGAACACCCTATTATCAGCAAGCGAAGAATCAAAAGTACATGAGATGACTCCCTCCCCGTTTATAAGCTCGACTCTATCGCCTATATCCGGCCTGCAGGAACTCATGCGGGTATCTCCTACTTGGATATCATCAATCCTAATTTCATTGAGCTCCCTCCAATCATATCCTATGTTGGGGTTGAGATCAACATCTTCCTGGGGTATTACAATACCATTCCCGGCATTTCTGATATATATCCTGAATCGCATTGTCTGGCTGCCCACATCCTGTTCGACTCTAGTTACCGCAATCGGAGCTCCCTGAGAAGATACCGAGATAGAATCCTGGACTGAGCATACCTTGTCCCTAACAGTAGAGCTCCTGGGTTCCGGATCTATGCAAACCACTGGACTTGCCACCGTCTTGTAAAAATAGGTCACGGTAAAAAGGATATTGGGCTTATAAAAAGGTGCGCCGCTTGGAAGGTCTCTGACATCAGCGGTGAACTCCTCCAGGGCAATACCCCCTCCCTCAAGAAACTGGCTTTTTCCTTCAAGGTCTCTTTCATCAAGCCGTATGCCATTATCTGGATTGATGTTGATTATGTTGGAATCATACCCTCCAATCCAAAGGTAAGCTTCAAAATCACCCAGTTCATCAAACTGAGGAAATGCTCCCTTGTTTTGCACACCCACAGGAATCTTGACATCAAAATCATTTTCATATATTTGGTCAGGCAGCCCCACGGGGAAATAAATCTCCAATCCCTGAGTTCCTGTTCTAAAATTTCCATCTGAAGGCCCCTGATTTCCGCCACTGTTAGAAGTGCACCCAAAAAGAACCACACTTAGTAGTAGAACCAGCACCAGATGTTTCATACGAACTCCGTGGTCTGTATCGTATATAAATATTTCGGTTACACTGTTGCCTTGATAGTTACCCTTTTTGAGATTGTAGTGGTATACCCATACTGTATTTCGATACTGAGCGGTGTTGAAAAAGTTCCCTCTTGCTCAGAAATACCTTCTTCCAACACACACCTGACAGTCGCTGAGCCATCCTTTAATGTTGCAATTGCAGCCTCGCTTCCCTCAGAAGGGCTGCACTGCAGTAGTTGGGTATCCCCTCCCCTCTGGAGATAGGCTTGCACATTGACCTTATTAAGGCTAGTGTAATCCAGCTTCTCTGATGAACAGGCATCCTCTGCCTTGCCTGGCTGGAACACAAGACCGCTTCCTTTGTTCTCAATTGAGATTATGAATTGGGGAACCACTCCGAAATCTTGAGGCAGCATTTTGGTCTGTATTTTGGTAACTGCTATGGGTGCTCCCTGGTCAGTCAAGCTTACATCAGCAACAGTGCATCCTTTTGCACGATTCTTAACATTATATACGTCAGTATCCAAACAAACAGTCTCAGTTGCGAATGTCAAATATTCATAGCAGGCAGTAACCGCAACATTGCTATCGTGTGTCTGGCTGAGGGTCTCCAATTCGTGAATCTTCATATTCACCGTTAGGATGTCCTGATCTCCTATACTTCTACTCAATCCCTTGCCAGCCAAGTCAAATTCGAGATGCCTGTCATCTATAAACCCTGCATCATTCGAACTTGTCTGCAAAGAACCTTGGATAAGATCCATGTAGTCGTTTTCCAACGCAATCACTATATTGCCTTGTTGTATATTATAAGCGCCTTTGTTTTCAATCCTCAAACCAAGTGGTGCATAACTGTCTTCAAAAACCTCATCTGGAGGTGCATTGGGCAGAAAAGAGATCAACAGGCCATCTGACCCAGTATAAATGTCTTTAGTTGTAATTGTCTGAGTATCTACTGTAGAACTCTTAGCGCAGCCTGCCATAACCACTAAAAAGATGATTACAATCCATTTCATTTTAAGTACCTGTATAGGTTATAAAAACTTGGTCCATGAGGCCCTTTTCGCCAATTCTGTTTTGGCATTCATAATACACTGTTTTGGTGGGCTGTCCGTCATTTGCCAGCACCCACTCTTTAGTGCCAGTAGGAAGTTCCCAACCGCCAGGCCAGGTGCTTCCATCATTGCTGTAATGGCAAGCGTATCTATTGTCTCCTTTAAGTACAAGAGTAACTTCCAATGTGGCAGTGCTGCTATCCACACTTCCATCACCATCATTATCAATAATGACCTCAAGATTAGACGGGATGGGGTCTCCGCCTGCTGCGCCACTTGAAGCTGCCCCCTCACATGTCTGTCCTTTGGTGACATTTTTATTATACTGAGTGCAGCTTGGTTCCTTACAGAAACACCCATCATCATCCTGGCAGGTCTGGATGCAGTCCAATAACTCAGTCTTGGTATTTTTTGTTTTCTTGACCGTAACGCTGATTGTACTGGCTGCGCTGTAGATGTACTCAGCATAGACTCGATAATAATGTGTTGCAACAGGAGTATTGCCTAGAATTTCATCCACATCATCAACTTCAACAGTGCATATCCTAGTTATGAATGTGTCGATAGGTTTCTTGTTGATATCTTTCCTAAGCGACTCTGTCATCTTGTATGAACGATAGTTGCTGTCCTGCAAAGCATCATCCAGGGTATTGATACCTACTTCTTCAAACCAGCCGTTGCAGATGCCCTCAGCAGACTGCTCAAGCCGCATGCTGGTGGGTATCATCACAATAATGTTAGTTATATTCTTGATTTTTCCGCCCCATTGATTTTCTATAGTTATCCCCAATCGAGGCTGCTGGCTGAGGGTAGGATTCTTGCTTATACCAACTGGCAGCTGGGAGCTTGTGCCGATTCCGATCCGTATAGGCCCATTCGTGAATTTTGCTGTCGGATTCTTATCCACAATGCCATACTGATCAAGCGGATCAATAGCGTTCCTCGCTAATGCCTGCTTTCGATCTATGTCCATGAAATAAGTTTTTAGGTATCCTAAAGTCTCAAAGTTGAACTCAGCAGATAACGTAAGCGTATGAGTTGCTGCAGCCAAGTTTCCCGCAGGAAATTTGCACTGGATTCCTTCTTCCTCCTGGCTGGTGATGTTGAAATTGATAGGTTTGCCCGGGTAATAATCAGGCTCAACCTGCCCAGATTTTTTGTTCTTGCTGTCTCCTGTAGTACAGTTCATGAGAATGCCAATGGGTTTCTCCTTTAGTGTGTTAACCCGTAAGTTAGCCCATAGGATGACTGTTTCATCCTCAAAATAGTCCTGGTTGGATAGCAATAAGTTCTCAATAAATACTCCAAGCGGCTCTTCCACATTCTCCTCGACCTGACCGTTATAATACCCCCCAGTCGCATACTCAAGCTGAGCATCATAGCTTTGTTTGAACCGTTCAGGGAACTGTGAAACAGTACCCCAAAAACGTTCCCAGGCAACAGTCCAATATTGCATGAGCCCATTCTCCATCTCCTTGTTCAGGTACCCCATGCGTGCAGCAATAGCAGTCCCATCATCAACAAGATAAAAAATCGTTGTTCCCAGCAAAATTATCAGCAAAATACTGGTCAGCGGGTCCTTCTCAACTTGGTAAGCAGTGAAGAGCGCATAATACCCCCAGATGGGAAAAATAAGCCGATTAGAAAGGAGGCGGATAAGGTTTTCATCTGCCCAGGGCTGTCTGCCAATCATATACTGAAGGCCTCCGTAAAACACATAATCGAAAATCATCAGCCCCCCGATAATCATATTGGCAGCTGCTTCATCCTCATAGACATTACGTGCCCATAAGAACCATATGATCAATGGAATCAGAAGATGCCCCACGCCAGCTCCCCTGAATCCCCCTAAGACCATGATATCCAGGATGACTGCCGTAAAAAAGAACCGGGAGACCAATATTCTTCCGCCAGCAGGCCGCATGAAGAAAAGGAATACATTTACGAAGAGGAATATATTGAGGGGGATCCCCACAATCAATTTAAGTGGTGAAGAGGTTATGGAGGCGAAATCAAATCCATCAAACCGAAAAATATAATCCCAGATGTAAAGAATGAATGCCAAGGCCAGGACAAGAAATGCCGAAGGCTTTTCCCTGCCTGCTACAACATTTTTTACATTTGTGTTCTTCCCTAACAGTCCCATCTATGCCACCAAGAGATCAGTTCTGAGCCACTACTAATATCTCAACGATGTCAAGTGTCTCCTTGGGCGTAATCTTGATAAAGTTATTTTCGATGCAGGAGTCATCCTCAACGATCCAGTCTTCCACATTTTTTTCGTAGAGTTTTTTAGACTGGTCTATGCGCTGTAAATGCCCATTGATATTGACATCAGCCCGTTTCTGATCCTCATCATCTACAAATTCAATACTAAGCTTTATGTGCTTATCAATGATATCCTCGCAGGTGCTCTGATTGATATCAAAATAGTAGACGGTGCTGATAGTGTCTTTTTGCTTGAACTGCATCGCAATCTGTTCGATAGAGTAGCTTCCTTTGGTTGTTTTAAATATCACTTTGTTGGAGCCCTCATTCAGTATAGTGGGGGGAACATTCTGTTCTACCGGATCATCACAGACTGGCAGGGCAGAATACACGTTAAAATTGTTCACAAACACATCAAGGATGCCTGCCTCATTGACAGTGCAATAAGGAATGAATTGCAGTTCAGCAGACTCAATATTCTGAAGCTCAGTATCAGTAAGTGTAAATATATTTCTGCTTTCCTGTCTGCTCTTGTCAGTTATATCCCCTATTATCTTTATGTTTTCCAGGCTATACTCATTAGTTGTCCAGAATCTCCATCCGACACCGGAAACGCTGAACTCGACGACATTATCATTATGGAGATATTCTTTATTAATCCTGATTGGATCCACATTCAATTTATTTAAATCAAAATCATAAATCACATTATCATTCAGTGTTATCATCAGTATTCCCTTCCGCTGGGATGCAGTGAACGTAAGGAACACATTGTCCAAGTTTTCCAAAGTATCAATACCGAAGCTGACGGTCTTTGATTTTTTATCAAAAACCCCATTTCTGACATAAACCGGATTAAGGCTTGTTAACTCCGTAGATTCGGTAGTCTCAAATAAGAACACATTCGGGACACCCTTATCCTCTATCTTCTCGCTGGGATCAAGTCTGCCCACCGGTTCCTTCAGAAGCTCAATAGAATCAGGGCTGGACCTTCCGCTGGTTTCATCAACCTGATCAAGTAGGTCCTTTCTGTCTTCGACAGGCAGGAATAACAGATAGATAATGATTAGAGCTGCTATGATGGCAATAAGGATTGCTGCGTTAAACTCTTGACCCTTTCTCTGCATTACACTCACCTTTTTTTACAAATATGACTATCTAACCCCAAAATGAATAATTTTATATATATAACTTTCGTTTTGCGCCGTATGAAGATTCTATCCAGAAATAAGGAGGAATTCAAGCTCAAGATAGAGAATGCTGACGATTTATGGTATTTAAGCACCATTGTTGATGCAGGAGATCTAGTAAAAGGCAAGTCACTGAGAAAAATCAAGATAGGGGACTCTTCGCAAGGCAATGTCAAGATTATCAAGAAACCAGTTTTTCTAGAAATCAAGGTTGAGAAAGTAGAGTTCGCTGAGACATCCAATGTGCTGAGGGTGCTAGGCATTATAACCCAATCTCCTGAAGAGGTAGAACATGGGGATCATCATTCTTTCGCTTTGGAAGAAGGCTCTATAATAACTATCCACAAAGAGGAATGGCTTGCATACCAGACCGAGCGTCTGAGGGAAGCGGCAGCAGAAAAACAAGGCAGGATACTCATCGTCATCCACGATAGAGAGGAAGCCTTTTTTGCACTCATGAAAAAGGCAGGATACACCTTGCTGAGTCACATCACCGGAGATGTACAAAAGAAAGGAGACGACAAATCAATCACCAAAAATTTCTACCGAGAGATTCTGGACCTGGTCCAAGAATATGTAGACAGGTATACTATCACCTCAGTAGTCATGGCCAGTCCCGCCTTTTGGAAAGAAGAGCTCGCTAAAGAATTGAAGGATGAGGTACTTAAGAAAAAAATAATTTTTGCGACCTGTGCAACAGTGGGAAAGACCGCCATTGCTGAAGTCTTGCGAAGAGATGAGGTGAAGAAAGCCCTGCAGCAGGACCGCATGACACACGAAGTAAACTTGGTGGAGGATTTATTAACAGAGATAAAGAAGAACAACTGCGCTGCCTACGGCATCAAGCAGACAGAAGAAGCGACAAACGCAGGCGCAGTTAAAGACCTCTTGGTGGCAGACAGCTTTATACAGGAGTCACGAAGAGAAAACTTCTACAATCGTCTTGATGCCATCATGAAGACGACAGAATCGACCAAAGGCAAAGTCCACATCATCTCTGCAGAGCACGAAGCAGGCAAGAAATTAGTTGGTTTAGGGGGGATAGCTGCATTATTAAGATACAAAATTTCTTATTAGACGATATTTTTAAATAATCAATCTACTGGTTCACTCTAATGGAAGAAACCTCAATCCAATCCATAAGTCATGAAAGCAGGAGAATTCCTCCCCCAGACAAGTTCAGAAAAAGAGCGCTTATAAAAAGTGAATCAGAGTATCAAAAACTATACCAGGAATCAATCAAGGATCCCCCTCAATTCTGGGCTAAAAAAGCAGAAGAGCTTTACTGGTTCAAAAAATGGAATTCAGTTTTCACATGGGACAAGAAGAATGTCGTATTCACCTGGTTCAAAGGCGGCAAGATTAATGTTTCCTACAATTGCCTCGACAGACATCTTGAAAAAAATGGGGACAAAGTTGCCATTATCTGGCAGGGTGAGCCAGAAAAAGACGTAATAAAGATAACCTACAGACAACTTCATGCAGAAGTATGCAAATTCGCTAATGTGCTTAAAAGCAAAGGCATCAGGAAAGGAGATCGAGTATGCATCTACCTTCCCATGATTCCAGAGGCTGCTGTTGCAATGCTTGCGTGCACCCGCATAGGAGCAGTCCATAGCATTGTTTTTGGCGGCTTCAGTGCCCAATCATTGAAAGATCGCATCTTGGACAGCGAATGCAAGCTTTTGGTTACTGCAGATGGCGGCTTGCGGGATGGTAAGATTATCCCTCTGAAGGAAACGGCAGATCAGGCTATTCAGGATGTAGATTGTATAGAATCTACAATAGTCGTTAAAAGAGTTAAAAACAAAGTAAGCATGAAAGCTGGGCGAGATTTCTGGTGGCACAAAGCGATGGAAACAGCTTCTCCAGATTGTCCTGCGGAGCATCTTGATGCCGAAGACCCATTATTTATCTTGTATACCTCAGGCACAACCGGAAAGCCCAAAGGAGCCCTGCATACCAACGGAGGCTATCTTTTGTATACGCACCAAACCTTCAAATACATTTTTGATTATCATCCAGATGATGTTTATTGGTGCACTGCAGACATTGGCTGGATTACCGGCCACAGCTACATCATCTATGGCCCCCTATCAAATGCAGCCACATCACTCATGTTTGAAGGCGTTCCTTTATATCCCAACAATGAAAGGTTCTGGCAAGTTGTTGAAAAATTCAAAGTTTCCATATTTTACACAGCTCCTACCGTAATCCGGTCCCTTGCTCGTTTCGGAACAAATCCAATACAAAAACATGATGTAAGCTCATTGAGACTTCTCGGATCAGTAGGTGAACCCATAAATCCAGAAACATGGATGTGGTACCATGAAAAGATTGGCAATAACAAATGCCCTATTGTAGATACGTGGTGGCAGACAGAAACAGGTGGCATCCTCATCACACCCTTGCCAGGTGCGTTTATACTCAAACCAGGTTCTGCAAACAAGCCCTTTTTTGGCATAGAACCAGCCGTCTTTAGGGAGGATGGGTCCGAAGCAAAAAAAGATGAAGGTGGGTATTTAGTGATCAAAAAACCATGGCCTGGTATGATGCGGACAGTGTATGGCGACCACAAACGGTTCATAGAAACATACTGGTCTCGGTTTAAAGGAGTATACCTTACCGGAGATGGCGCAAGAGTCGATACAGAGGGAGATTACTGGCTCATGGGAAGGATAGATGATATTATCAAGATTTCTGGCCACAAAATAGGAACCGCAGAAGTTGAATCAGCGTTAGTCTCACATAAAGATGTTGCAGAAGCAGCTATAGTTCCATTCCCCCACGATATCAAGGGACAGGCGCTCTACGCTTTTGTAACATTGAAAAAAGGAGTTAAGAAATCTCCATCACTAGTAGATGAATTAAGAATGCATGTGGCGAAAGAAATCGGCCCCATCGCAAAGCCGGACAAGATACAATTTGCCGACATGCTCCCCAAGACACGATCTGGAAAAATTATGCGCAGAATTCTAAAAGCCATTGCTGAAGGTAAAAATGACGTCGGTAACACCACAACATTGGCAGATCCAAGCGTCGTTGCGCAACTGATAAAAGAAAAGGTATAAGTGATTAGCTATTTTACAAATATGTATGTTATTCTTCACACATCTTTATATATAAGCTATGATTAATACACCTATAGTTTTATTAACTTTAAAGTTAAAACTATTAGTAACCAAGTAGCGATGAAAACACTGCTACGAGACAAAAAATCGTAACATATATTAAGTAGTAGCCATAATTTACCCTATCAAGAAGTGAAAATTTGTTACTTCTTGAAAAAGGGGGTGCAGGTGAATGATAGTAAAAGACGAATTTTTAGGTAAACTGAGGCGTTATTTTTCGCTGAACCTCTATGAGGTTAAGATTTGGACTGCGTTGTTGTCTCGGGGGGTCTCAACCGCAGGCGAGCTTTCTGATATTGCAAATGTTCCCCGAAGCAGAAGTTATGACGTTTTGGAAAGTCTTGAGAAGAAAGGTTTTGTCATCATGAAGTTGGGCAAGCCAATCAAATACGTTGCAGTTGCCCCATCAGAAGTTCTGGAGAGGGTCAAGAAAAATGTTCATACCGACGCAAAAGAGCAGATTCAGCGCCTTGAAGAACTAAAAGGAACCGAAGTAATTGGCGAGCTTAACACACTCCACACCCAAGGTATTGAGTTGGTGGAGCCGTCTGATTTATCTGGTTCTCTTCGGGGGAGGCATAACCTCTACAACCATCTTGAGCTGATGATTAGGAATGCTGAGGAATCAGTGTCGCTCATGACTACCTCGCAAGGATTCATGAGAAAAGTCGAGGGGTTGAAGCCGACATTTGAAAAGCTCAAAAAGCGAGGAGTCAAGATACGGATTGCAGCACCATTGACCAAGGAAACCATATCAGCACTTAAGGATATTCAGAGCGTAGCAGAAGTGAGGCATACCGACTCTAAAGCAAGGTTTTGTATCGTGGATGGAAAAGACCTCGTGTTTATGGTTTTGGATGATAAGGATGTGCATCCTACCTACGATGTGGGCATATGGGTCAATACACCGTTCTTCGCATCCGCATTGCAGAATCTTTTTGACCAATCATGGAAAGGCATGAAGCCGGTCAAATAATTTCTTTCTTTTTTTCAAATAAAAAACTATTTAAATACCAGTATATTCCCCTTGCTAAAATGACACTACTGGGTAAGATAACAACGCTCATTGACGTCTTTCTAGGTAGAAGTTTCTATTTTTATTTTTGAGTGTCCCAGGGCGTAATCACTTATGGGACCATCGTTTTTTGTGTAGAGAGAGCTAAAAACAGCCAAACATTTAAAAACCTTAAAAAGACAGGCAAGGAAACGGAGGAACAAAAATGATAATTGTATTGAAAGCCAGAGTACAAGAGAAGCAGATTAAAGAAGTTACTGATAAGATAGCCAAGATGGGTCTGAAGCCCCACGTCTCCCGGGGAGTTGATCGGACGATTATAGGGGCGATTGGAGACGAGTCAAAGCTTAAGGAAGACCAGCTTAAGGCAATGCCACAAGTCGAAAGGGTCATGCCAGTCATGAAACCCTATAAATTGGTCTCCCGAGAAGGAACGCCTGAAAACACAGTCATCAAAGTTGGCAAGGTCAGCATAGGTTCAAAACAGATTGTAGTCATCGCAGGGCCATGCTCGGTAGAATCAGAAGAGCAGATTATCTCTATTGCGAAAGCCGTCAAGAAGGCAGGTGCCACACTTTTAAGGGGCGGGGCATTTAAACCAAGAACATCTCCTTATTCTTTCCAAGGGATGGGCGAGGAAGGTTTAAAGCTGTTGGAAAAGGCAAAAAAAGCAACCGGTTTGCCTATTGTGACTGAGGTAATGACAATCGAAGATGTACCCTTGGTTGCAGATTATGCCGATGTGCTCCAAATTGGAGCTAGAAATGCCCAGAACTACAATTTGTTGAGGGCAGTTGGTAAAGTAGACAAGCCAGTCTTGCTAAAAAGAGGCCCTGCTTCCTCTTTGAATGAGTTCCTCATGGCAGCAGAATATATCCTTGCAGAAGGCAACCATAAGGTGATGCTATGTGAAAGAGGGATTAGGACATTCTGTACCTTTACGAGAAACACTTTAGACCTTAACATTGTGCCAGCTCTCAAGAAAGAAACACACCTGCCGGTTATTGTTGATCCCAGCCACGGAACAGGAAGGACTGACCTGGTTACACCCATGGCACTGGCAGGGATTGCGGCAGGCGCCGACGGCTTAATTATAGAAGCCCACCCCAATCCACCCGAAGCAGTCTCAGATGGCGACCAGAGCCTAACTCCTGCCCAGTTTGCAAATCTCATGAAAGCCGCAAAGCCAGTTGCAAGGGCAGTGGGAAGAACCCTATGAAACTGCATGTAAGGTTGTCAAAGACGATAGACGATTCATATGATATCATTATCGGCCAGAATATTCAACTGGCCCAGGCAATAGCAAAGGGTCGCATAGGCAACAAGTATGCCCTAATCACAGACTCAAATGTAGAGAAATTGATAGCGAGGCAGCTTCAGAGGGCATTACAAAAACACACGGAATGTCATCGCTTCACTTTTCAGGCTGGGGAAAAAAGAAAAAATTTTGCAACAGTAGAATCTCTTCTGGTAAAGATGCATGAAGCAGGCATAGATCGAAAGTCTGCGGTGATAGCATGTGGGGGGGGTGTGGTGGGTGATGTAGCGGGCTTTGTAGCAGCAACCTACATGCGAGGCATTCCCTACATACAGGTTCCCACGAGCTTGCTGGCTATGGTTGATAGCTCCATAGGGGGCAAGGTAGCAGTTGATCTTCCTACCGGTAAAAACATGGCAGGTAATTTCTACCAGCCAAAGAAAGTGTGGATTGATGCAAACTTCCTCAGGACACTGCCGCAAAAAGAGCTAGTATGCGGATTGGCCGAGATAATTAAACATGGTCTCATCGCAGATCAAGGCTTAATAAGGTTTATAGAAAAAAATCTTCAAAAAATCCTCAGAAAAGATAGTACGGACATCTTAACCTTGATTCAGAGAAGCTGCATCATAAAAGCACGCATTGTAGAAAGGGATGAAAAAGAGTCTGGCCCGCGGAAATTACTGAATTATGGACATACCATTGGGCATGCAGTAGAGAAGCTATCTCACTTTTCACTAAGCCACGGAGATTCCATTTCAATTGGTATGGCAGCCGAAGGGAAAATTGCCCATCATCTCGGTATCTTAAGCGCGGCAGATTTGCAGAGGCAGAACCACTTATTAACCAACGCAGGACTACCTATAGAATTGCCATTCCCCCTCTCAAAAATAATGAAAGAACTGCCCAAGGATAAAAAAGTGGTTAATAGTGAACTGGAGTTGGTATTGCTCAAGAGGGTAGGCCATGCAGAGTTTGGTGTAAAAGTATCAGCAAAAGAAATAGAAGAGGCATTAACATGATTTGCATATCTATAACCGCACCCAGTGTAAATCTAGCCAGGAAGGAAATAAAACTTGCCAAGGCAGATTTGATAGAGTTGCGGCTGGATCTTATCAAGGATATCACTCTCCACAACCTTAAAACCTTGCTCAAAAAAGATAAAACGATTGTTACCGACAGGAAAAATCGCATGCCGTTGCTAAAGAAGGCAATCGAATGGGGGGCATCGTATATTGATATAGACATAGCAGCTGGGGAAAAAAACATACAAAACCTCATACAGAACAAAAAGAAATCAAAAATAATTGTTTCCTTTCATAATTTCACCAAGACAGATAAGCGGGAAATACAACATAAATATGCTCAGATAAAAAAACTGAATCCAGATATAATCAAAATAGCTACTTTCGTTAATTCAATTGAAGATAACCAGCTGTTGTTCGATTTGATCAAAAAAAGACATAATCAAAAAATCATTACCATTGGTATGGGGGAGAAGGGTCAGATCTCCAGGATTCTGGGTCCCCTGTTGGGCTCTGAGATAACCTATGCCAGTCTGGAAAAAGGAAAGGAGTCTGCGCTGGGGCAGCTCACTGCCGAAGCGCTTAAAAATATATATCGGATTAATATACTGAACAATCCAAAAGTCTTTGGGCTTATTGGAAACCCCGTTGATCACAGCAAAGGGATATACATACACAATGAAACATTTAGAAGGTTAAGACAGAACAGTATTTACGTAAACTTTTTAGTGGATGATGTTGAGTCATTCATCAACACTTTCAAATACCTGATTAGCGGCGTAAGCATTACTATACCTCATAAGGAGGCTGCCCTGAGGTATATGGACAAAGTAGATCCATTAGCCAAAAAAATAGGAGCAATTAATACCTCCATCAAGAAAAAAGGCAAGCTCATAGGATACAACACAGATGTTATTGGTGCGCTGACAGCAATCAAGGAAAAAACAACCATCAAGAACAAAAAAGTGCTGTTGATAGGGACCGGTGGAGTAGGCAGGGCAATAGCATTTGGCATTGCCTGGGAAAAAGGGCGTTTGCTGCTTTCGGACAGAGATGTACAAAAAGCAAAGCAATTATCTAAAGAATTACAGAGTACCTATATACCCAGTGAAAATATATTCTCCCAGAGAAACATAGACTTGCTCATAAACGCCACACCCGTTGGTATGCAGCCCCGTAGCGACAATACACCCGTACCGAAAGAGGTATTAAGAAAAATACTCTCCCAGAAAGCAGCAGTATTTGATGTGGTATACACCCCCCAAAACACAAAATTACTCACTGAGGCAGCATCACTGGGTCATACAATCATTAGCGGTCTCACTATGTTTAATAATCAGGCAAAAGAACAGACAAAATTGTTCACACAATGACAACTATCGGAATCATCGGCGGAACAGGGAAACTAGGCAAATGGTTCAAGCAGTTCTTCGAACAGAATGGCTGCTCTGTTTTAATAGCCGGCAGAACAACCAGGCTGACGCCAGAAGAATGTGCTTCCCAGGCCGATATTACTATAATCTGCGTTCCGATAAGCGCAACACTTGACACCATAAAGAAAGTTGGTCCGTATGTGAGAAAGGGATCACTGCTCATGGACCTTACTTCAATTAAAGAAGATCCAGTAAAGGCCATGAAGAAGTACTCCAAATCAGAAGTTCTGGGATCGCACCCAATATTCGGTCCAAATATATCTTCCATTAAAGACCAGACCGTTGTATTGTGCCCTGCCCGAGGAAAAAAATGGTTTAAGTGGGTAAAAAACCTCTTAGGGGAGAATGGCGCAAAGATAAAAATAACAAAACCAAAGCATCACGACAAGATGATGGCAGTCATCCAGGGAGTCATCCATTTTAGTTCAATAACGATCTCCCATACCCTTAAAGAGTTAGGTATTAGTGTTCAGGAAAGCCTGGACTTTAGCAGTCCGATCTATAAATTACGGCTGGACATGGTGGGAAGGATTTTAAATCAGGATCCAAAGCTATACGCTGATATTGAGATACTGAATAAAAACGCGAAAAAAGCCATCCAAGCCTACATGCGATCGCAAAAGAGGCTCTTGAAGACGATTCAGGATAAAGACACTGGCGCTTTTGTAAAATATTTCAATGAAGCAGCAGATTACTTAGGCAGCTTCAGGAAAGAAGCAGAAGAATATAGTGACTATGTTATTGAGAAAGTCATCGAAAGAGGAAAAAAATGAAGATAGCAGCCTTAGGTCCTGCAGGGACATTCTCACATGAAGCAGCCCTGAAAAGAAATCCTCGGGCAGAGATATTATTCAAAGAGACAGTGAGAGATGTCTTTGAAGCTGTCGATGCAGACGAAGTAGGTGAAGCCCTAGTTCCTATCGAAAACTCAGTATCAGGGACTATCGGCATGACATTAGATGCTCTTATGGAGTTTGACATGCATATAGTGGCAGAGCTATTGCTGCCCATAAAGCATAACCTCGTAGGCCATGACGGCCTCAAAGGGATTAGATGCCTCTATGTACACCCAGCGACATATGAGCAATGTGAAAAATTCATCAGAGCGCATCTTCCAGGAGTTAAGATAATCCATACCTCCTCTAATGCAGCATCTGCAGAGTCCATTATACAGAAGAGCGACGTCGTAGCCATTGTCCCAGAGGAAGCAGCCCTTATCTACAAACTCCCAGTCATAAAGAAAAACATCCAGGACACGAAGTTCAATATCACTCGATTTATTGTGATCAGCAAAAAAGAAGCAGCAAGAACAAAAAGAGATCGGACCTCGATAGCCATATATCCTCAATTCGACAAGCCAGGATTGTTATACTCCCTCTTGGGCCAATTTGCCAAAAACGATGTCAATCTGACTAAGATAGAATCCCGGCCATCAAAGGGAAAACTAGGGGACTATATCTTTTATATCGATCTTCAGGGCAATAGTACGGATCCGAATGTCTCTGCAGCATTCAAAGAGATAGAAAAAGATTTTTTCCTGAAAATATTAGGAAGTTATCCCCGTGAGTACTGATATGGAAAAGAAAAAAATAATCGAACAGCTGCACCCCCTGGAAAGGAAAGTGCTGCCCTTATTAGATAAATTTACCTTCTTAGAAGAGTTGATAAGTCACTCTGGTCTTAAGGATGTGGAAGTTATGCGAGCCCTTCAGTGGCTTGAGAATAAGAAAATTATACAATTGCGCGAAAACCCAAAGAATATGGTGTCCCTCGATAAGAATGGGCTTGAGTATCTTAAGAAAGGCCTTCCAGAGAAACGCTTTCTTGATGTCCTCAAAGATCATACCTTGACGCTGGGCCAACTATCTCAAAAATCAGGCCTAAGCACAGAGGAATTGAATGCCTGTTTAGGCTCACTAAGGAAGAAGGCAGCTATTCTGATAACTAAGGAAAAGAACGAATTAGTAGTCAAACCGTTGCCCCCTGCTTCTAAACTGCGCGAAAAAGGATTTCTAGAAGAAAAGCTGCTACACAAGACCTTCCCTCTTGAAGCAGATTCATTGCTTCCTGAGGAAAAATATGCACTGGATATGCTTAAAGACCGGAAAGGTATTCTCAAGATAGAACTAAAAAAATCAAGACAAGCAGAGCTTACCGCTTTGGGCAAAGAACTGATACGACAGGGTGTTCAGATGGGAAATGTTATAGACCGATTGACCCCGCAGATGCTGAGGGATGAATCATGGAAAGGAAAATCATTTAGGCATTATGATGTCTCAATCAATGTCCCTCAGATTACCGGTGCAAAGAAGCAGCTGTACCGAAGATATCTTGACGATGTGAGATCAAAGTTCCTTTCCTTGGGCTTCATGGAGATGTCCGGGCCTCTGGTTGAGACTGATTTTTGGGACATGGATGCCTTATTTATGCCACAATTTCATTCAGCAAGGGATATCCATTCAGCATACTACATCAAAGAACCTAGCTATGGTGAGGTTGATAATGCCCTGCTCAAAAAAGTTAAAGCAGCGCATGAAAATGGTTTTGCCACTGGAAGTAAAGGCTGGCAATATTCATTTGATTCCAAACAAACAAGGCGTCTGCTCCTCAGAACCCAAGGGACTGCTCTTTCCGCACGTATGCTTGCCTCAGAATCGCTAAAGATTCCTGGCAAATATTTTGCCATAGCCCGCTGTTTCCGCCCTGATGTGGTCGATGCAACCCACGCAGTGGACTTTAACCAGGTAGAGGGGATTGTGGTAGAGGAAGGATTAGATTTTAGGCATCTGAAAGGCCTGCTGCAGCTTTTTGCAGAAGAATTTGCTGAGACCGACCAGATAAAGATAACGCCTGCATATTTTCCTTTCACTGAACCATCTGCAGAGCTGCATGCGAAGCACCCAGAACTCGGATGGATAGAATTGGGCGGTTCTGGTATTTTTCGTCCTGAGCTAGTCAAGCCTCTCTTAGGCAAGCATATGTCTGTTCTGGCATGGGGCATCGGCATTGATCGTCTTGCTATGTTCAAGCTCGGTCTGAACGATATCCGGCAGCTTTTTTCCCAGGATCTTAATCTATTAAGAGAAGCAAAGGTGCTCTAAATGCCCACTATAACCTTTTCCCTTAAGGACCTGCAGAACCTCGTTGGTAAAAAGCTTTCAATCGAGGAAGTAGAGACCTATGCCCATTATGGCAAGGGCGACCTAGAATCCTATACCCAGGAAACCGATGAAATAAAGATCGATTTTGGCGACACTAATCTTCCCTATCTATGGTCTGTAGAGGGATTTGCCCGCCTTGTCAGGCTGATACTGGGAAAACAGAAAGGCATACCTGTTTTGCAGGTCAATAAATCAGATTACACAATCCAGGTAGATAGTTCAGTCTTGAAAGTAAGGCCTTTCATTGACGCTTTTGTCGCCAAAGGCAGGAGTGTAGATGATTACATGATCAAACAGATAGTCCAGCTTCAGGAAAAGCTCTGTGACAACTATGGTAGGCGAAGGCAGAAGGTGGCGATAGGGGTTTATCAATGTCATAAAATCAATTTTCCAGTCCATTACACGGCTACATCCCCCGAATCCGTAAAGTTTACGCCATTGGATTTTAAGAAAGAGATGACCCAGCAGGAAATCCTTGAAGATCATCCGAAAGGAAAAGAATTCTCTTGGATTTTAGAAGGCCATACCAAGTACCCCCTCTTACTGGATCATGAACACACAGTTCTCAGCTTTCCACCCATCATTAATTCAGAAGAAACAGGCAGAGTTAAGGAAGGCGATAGTGAACTATTCATTGAAGTTACTGGCATTGATGATGGTGCTGTCCATTTGGCAGCGAACATCATGGCGCAGGCATTGTTTGAGCGGGGATTTTCCATATATGAAGTTGTCATTGCATATCCTACCAAAGAGATACATACCCCTCTTTTGTTCAATGATACCATCAAAATGGACAGTAATCAGGTCCGGTCAGTCCTCGGTTTGGAATTAAGCAGCGCAGAAACAAAAAAACTGCTTGCAAAAGCAGGGTATAATCTTAAGGGAGACACAGTTATCATCCCTCCGTACAGGAAGGACATACTTCATTTTGTTGACGTGATTGAAGATATTGCAATCATGTATGACTACAATAAGATACCAACAAAGCCCCTGGAAAACTACACTATTGGCTCAACCTTCCCCCTTATTAAGATAATAGACCGCTGTCGGGAGCTTTTGATTGGTCTGGGCTACCAGGAAATGATGAGCCCCATACTAACCAATGTCCATACTATGAATCGGAAGATGATCCGGGAAGACTCCAAAACGCTTGAGATACTGAATTATATGTCTGAAACATATTCAGCAGTCCGTTCGTGGCTTATTCCTCTGTTGCTCGATACATTATCAAAAAACAAGCACCGGGACTACCCCCAAAAGATATTCGAACAGGGGCTTATTTCTTTGAAAAATAAAGGAGGTATAGCTGACCAGGAAAGGTTAGCAGTAATAACAATACACGAGACCGCAAACTACACCGAAATGAGGCAATTATTGGACTATATAATGAAAATGCTCAAGCTTGAGTATACCATCGAAGAACTGGAACACCCTTCATTCATCCGTGGCAGATCGGGTAAAGTGATAGTCAAAGATAAAGAAGTGGCTTTATTGGGGGAAATTCATCCGCAGGTAATCAGAAATTTTAACCTTGAGCTCCCTGCAGTTGCTTGTGAGCTGAACATAAGCGAGCTCAGCAAAGAACTTATTTAATATTCTTCGCTTTCTTTTTCGGTTCTGGCTTTTTTTCCTCAGGAGCAGGCTTATGTGGTTTATTTTTATCCTTGGGCTTTGTATCCCTTACTTTTAATCCGAGCTTGTCAAACTCTTTTTTAACTTCCTCATGAGACGCGCCCTTCGCTATTGAAATCACAGTCTGTAGTGGTTCCAGATGGGCGATATTACACTTCCTTCTCCGTGTATCTCCATCTATAAGCACAAAAGTCTTATCTAAAACATCAACCACGACACATTTCTTCCCCGCATCTCTGCCGGCAATCTTAACCGCAATACGCCCAATTTCAAACATTTTTTCCGACCTCTGCAACTATTTTCTTCCTCATGCATTTAGAACACAAATAGGGATAGGGTCTTTCAGGTCTCTTTTTGCTCTTTGGCACGTTCCTTACTTTACTAGGAGGGAGTCTCAAGAACCCCTTGAGGGGATTTCCGCATTCAGCACAGTGCGCTATCTGGGGTTTCCTATCTGTATAATGGATAGTGGTTCTTCCTCCGGGAGTTCGGACATACACCTTTCGAAAGCTTCTTGATCTTAATCTAGGTTCTGTCATGTTAATACACCTTCAATGTTTTTCTTAATAGCATGCTCGCACCGATGGAAAGCAGGATATAGGTACCCAGCCAACCCCCCCGATAACCAAGCACGTTGAACTCTAAGGGCACTACCTTTTTCTGGTCATGCACTACCTCAACAGACGAAAGAGGGGAATTCCTGAATGCTTTTATAGGTTCGTAATATTGTTGTTCACTGGTAACTGCAACCTCTTTATATTCTATTCGGTCATTGAATAGCAGTTTCAATGCATTTTCATTAGAGTAATCTCCTTCAAGGCCCCGTACTATCCAAACCGCTTTGTTGACCACAATCTCCTGCGTTCCATTACTAAGTAGCGTAATCCCTTCAGGAACTTCCATCTTTACTTGACCAAATGTACCCTTAGTAAAAGTGGCAATTACCGTGAATTCAATATCTGGTCTGATAGGCTCATAGGCAATATGAGCGTTCATCCAGCCGAAAATGAGGATGATGGGTATAAAGGTGATGAGTGTCGATTTCATGGACTGCATCATATACTTCGAATTGGTCTGCATTACCTGTCGCTGAACCTCCATCATCTTTTCTGGATTGTTCCGTAGTTCTTTCATCTCCTTTTGAAGCTCTTTCATCTCATTCTTTAATTGCTTCATCAGATTTTGGTCCGTCATAAACTTATATACCAGAGTGATGATTGCCGATACTCCGACTGATAAGATGGTAACTACCCAGAAACCATCAAGTTCCAGTAATGGTTCAAATACTGGGTCAAGGAGGCTTTGCATTAGCTGCCCCCCATGAACTTTCGCATCATAGGATTCATATCCATCATGTGCTGTTGCGCAATCTCTTCATAGAGTTTATACACAATCATAACAGTGAGTAATATTCCTGTGCCGCGAGACAATGCGCCGGTGAGATCAGCGGTGGCAGCAAGGACCCCTACCGTAAGTCCGCCCATTACTGTTAAGGGGAGTATATACCTATTGAGTAATCTCTCCAAAACGCGTTCATCTCGTCTGAATCCAGGTATGTGCAGCCCTGATGACATCATCTGCTTTGCCTGGCTCTTGGCATCCATTCCGGCGGTTTGCACCCAAAAGATGCTGAACATCACTGACCCCAAAGTCATGAATAAGATATACACCAAAGCCTGGATATAAACATCGCTGCCGATAAACAAAGTACCCTGCTCAATAATGCTCTTAACAACAGGGGGGCTGTTGATCCAATATATAAGCCCGGATACAGGTTGGCCGCTGATGTCGCTGAACCTCCCTAAAATAGGAGCTCCCAAATTCTGAAGCAGCCTGCCCCATAGTTGTAGGTTGGCAAGAAGGGCCGCAACCAATATGACTGGTATGTTTGAGGTGTATATGAAACTGAGTGGCCACCTGATACCGTGTCCTCGGATACGGCCAAAACTGAGTGGAATCTCTACTTTCATCGCCTGCGCATACACTGCCATCACAAAGACAAGTATGGTTGATAGTATCGCAGTTATATTAATGAATGCGGTAGTGGTATCACCTAGACCCAATGCCTGGAACAATGAAATCAAAGCGCCGCTGGCATAGGTAGACCCCGCAAGCCCAGTAGGGCCAGGAAGCCAGTTGAATGTCTGGACAATAATGCTTTGAGATACGCCCGCAGCGATAAACAAGCTAATCCCTGATCCAAATCCCCATTTTGAGACAACTTCGTCCATGAATAATATCATGATCCCCCCTAAGGTAAGCTGGAATATAAGTATGAGCTGCAGTGTGGCATACAATGGCATTCCCTTGGTTATCACACCAGCAAATCCATCAGGGCTTAACCCCCCCATCATCACATAGATGACCGATTCAAAGAGTATGAAGAAGATAGACAACAGCTTCTGTACTCCCTGAAATGTTCGCTTGCCTTCGGGACGTGTAAGATCAAATTTTACAATACCCGAACCATTGAGAAGTTGCAGTACAATAGAAGCGGTGACTATGGGTCCTATACCTAAGGACACAACCGAACCAAAATTCGCAGCCAGTATGATCGAAAGGAACTCAAACTGCTGCAACGCATTAGTGCCCAATCCGAACAAGGGCATAAGCCCCAGGACATAGAAAATTACGAGGATGAGGAGCGTCCATTTGAGTTTCTCCTTGAATGACAGACGCTTTTGCGTGGGTCTGGCTACTTCAGGCAGGTTCATAAGAATTGTATTCCAGACGCTCATTTTGAATTAGGGAGTATAACCTCGCCCCCCTTGCTCTGAATCTTAGTTATAGCACCTTGGGAAGCCTCGTCAACCTGAATCTTAAGTTTATTCTTGACAATTCCAGTACCAAGTAGTTTTCCATAACCTAGCTTTTTGAGGTCAATACTATAAGTTCCATTTTCCTTGATTATTAACTTTTCCTGAGCATATGCTTCTAATTTTTGTTCCAGTAACCGTATATCGATGGTTAGTGGGTTATTTTGGTATCCTTTTTTCTTAAATCCGAATTTACCTAGATATCGTTCCTTCCATACCCTCGGTTTGTGATGATCTGCCCTCTTTCCGGTTCCCGCATTGCCTTTTCCGCCCCTGCTCCCACTACCCCTATGCTTTTTTCGGGCTCCATAACCATGATTCCAACTGGCGCGCTGTCTGCTGACTTTTTTCCGTCTGTTGACAACCATCTAAATCATCCTCTGGAGCAATGCATTGATTTTCTCCTTTCGATCCCCTAAAGCTCCACCAATCGCGAAATCAACCTTAATGCCTTTCCTGCCAAATCCCTTGCGTGGCGGGCTCAACCTAAAAAAGGGTTTTACTTTCTTGCCACCCGCATCAATCAGCTTTTCACCAATACCCACTTCCCCCCTTTTCTCGGCAAGAAGCTTCAATGTTTCAGCATCTATGGGTCCAAAGGTTACATAATCCTTAACTTTTCTGATTAAACCACTAACTGAGGGGGTATCAACAAGAATCACGCAGTTATTCTTATATTTAAGGGAGAGGCTGGTTAAAGCGAGCTCAATACCTCGATTGACTTTAGTCCCTCCTCGAACCCGTATTACTGCTATGTAATCACTCATGATGCACCCCTGCGATTCCCTCCACGATATGGAGTTCTTCAGCATCTTCAGGATTTATACGAGTTCGGGTAAGATTCTTCAATGCATCTAAGCAAGCATAAATAAGGTTGATAGTGCTTTTTGTTTGTCCTTCGGTCCTGCTCCAAACATCTTTTATACCAGCCAGCTTGAGTACTTTCTGACATTCTTTCTGTATCTTAAGACCGGTTCCCGTAGGTGCCGGCATCAGCGTCATTCGCACAGAACCACATTTGCCCTTTACTGCAAAGGGAAGGCTGTGAGGATCTATAGCCCTGTCTTCCCAGGATCCGCTTCCGCGTCTAATCTTGATTATATTTAATTTCGCTTTCCGAATCGCTTTCTCTCTAGCAGGAACGGTTTCTTTACTTTTTCCATATCCTATCCCAACAAAACCGTCCTGGTTGCCCACTACTGCAATTGTCGCAAATTTGGGCTTATTTCCTTCCTGGGTTTTTTTCTGGGTTTGTTTGAATACTCTCCTCTGTCCGCCTCCAAATTTACCTTTTGACTGGCCGATGAGCAGCAAATCACTAGAAAGGTTGGGCATAAGTGTATCCACAATCTCTGCTTCAAGAATCTTCATGCCATTGTCAAGGATGAATGAAAGATCGGTAATCTCACCATTCTTCACTTTCTTTCCCAATCCGGTTTTCGGATTCCATTTTTCTTTATCAAAAGAGGATTTCTCAATTTCCTTTACTTTTGATACTTCTTCCGGATTTTCTTCAATCTTTTCTTCAGTTTCTTCCATACTTAAGCACCCATAATTTTCTTTTTCATCTCACTAAACAATTGAGGCATTGCACCAAGATCAACATGTTCTTTATGATAAAGGCTGAACTGAACGGTCTCCCTATCTTTACTAACGGTATTCGCGTATTTGGAGATATGTGCTCCGGTTATGCGATCCTCTCCAGGAAGCATCTCATCTGAGTGCGGGACAGCAACACCGGCATCAACAACACCTTTTAGGACTGCATACACTTTAGATCCTTTTTTTGACTTTTGAAGCCCAATATCAAGGATGGCTTCTTTGATACCCTTCTCAGCTGCTTTTTTTCCGATCAGCAAACCGACAAGATACGCAGTCGGGGTATTTGATTTGCCCCCCTTCCATCCAATTTTTTGTAAGTGACGGGAATCAAATGCAATAAGGGTTTTATCTCCCTTCGGGTAAAATTCCACGATCTGAGCATAGATATTATGCAGGCTCCTTCGCACCACCAAACGGTGCTTTCCCCCTACGAGAAGCTTGAGACGCTTCTTATAATTAGTCTTGCCTTCCCGTTTCCTTCTATATTGGAGTATATGCTGTTTGGTGCTCATTTTTTCTTCACAAGACTATGCTCGCTCAGATATATCTTTATGTGTCGCTTGCTTCTAAAAAAACCGCCGCCGCATTTTCTATACAGTTCCCGGTATGCAGTGGGTTCTATCAGCTTTTTTTCCTTTAATTCTCGAAGGAAGGCTCGTTGAATTCTTACCTTACTCATCCACATTATTTTCTGTGGTAGGCGAGCAGTGCGCGTTCCCTTCCGGGATCCGACACCCCTTCGTTTTCCCTTACGTTTCTGAATCCTGATGGCCTTTGCTCTTGCTCTTGATACCCCGGTGTCCGGTTTCCGGCGAATTGACCCCTGGAGTATAAGCGACTTGATGTCAGCTTTGGTAATTGCTTCTTTTACCTCACTTAATTGACTGGGATCAATCCACACCTTCTTTGGTGAGCATTTTAGGACTTGGCTGGCGAGCCGTTTTTGAACATTCATACGATTTCCCTCTTGATCAACAGTTTATCCTTTTCCTTCTTTTCTCTTTCTTTTTTCTCTTCATCACTCACTTTCTCGGCAAGATCCTTCTTCTTGGTCTGAACAGGGGCTTTTTTTGCCTGTTTCTTCTTATCCTTACGCTCCTGGATTATTTTTTCAATTAATTGTATAGCCTGGGAAACATTAGGGATATTAAGCGCCTTTAGATCTTTTTTTTGCATCTCACGAAGCAGATCGAGTTTTTTCCTCATGCCTAATCGAGTGGAGATGATTGCTCTTTCACCTTCTGAAATCAAGGTGAGGTCTTTCATACAGCATACCATCCGAGGTTTGAGCCCTTCAGGAGAGAGCCCCCTTACTTCAACAGGTGCACCATAGCCGGTGCCTACTAATCTGCCTCTGCCTGCCCTAAACCTGCGTAGTTTTGCATCAAATCCTCTGGGTTTTCTCCATCCTGGAGCAATCCTTTTTTTCTTATGGGAGTCCAGCCTCTTAAATACAATCTTCCTTCTTTTGTTTCTTATGGCTAATAATGAGTTCATTTTATCTCCTTATCATTCTTTTTTGTGATATATATCCCATCTTGGAATATCCGCCTGTCAAAGGAGGTCCTTCGTGTCAGCATCTCAATATCAGCAGCCACCTGGCCGCATGTTTCTTTATTAGCGCCATCGATGATTATATGTTCCCCCTCAATCTTGACGGTAACTCCATCTTTTATAGTAAGCAAGCGGGGGACTTTTTCACCGAAGAAATTCTTAAGGGAGAACTCCTTATTTTTTACTGCTACGGTCATCGGAAAGTGGCCCGAACACACTTTTAGGGTGTAAGTATACCCCAAGGCGCACCCCCGAACCATATTTTTAATATGGGCTTTCATTGTTCCGGTCACTTTCTTAAGTTTTTTTGATTTTTTAGTGGTGGACATGACAATGGAAGCTTCACTGATTTGGATTGTAATGGCTGGATTGTTGAATATGCGGGAAACCTCTCCCTTGGGGCCCTTCACTAGTAAATTCTTATCACTAAGCTGTGCCATTACTCCCTTGGGCATATCAACTTTCTCTTGAATTATATTTTTTGCCATGTTAATAACAATATGCTAATAACCGTCCTCCCACCTGCTTCTTGCGGGCCTCTTTGTTGGTGAGGATTCCTACTGAGGTAGAGAGGATAAGCATGCCCATGCCTCGTGCAGGAAGATACCTTTTCTCAAATTTATCATACTCGGTTGTTTTCACTGAAAAGCGAGGTTTTATGGCGCCACAGCTGTTTAACTTACCTAAAAGGTTGATGGTGAGATAGCTCCCGCCGGTTGCTTCTGTCTCGGTGAACTCCCCTATGTACAGATGGTCCTTCATAATCATCAGGATATTTTTCAATAGTTTGGACACTGGCCGAATCATACATTCACGCTTCCCTACCTTCTCAGCATTCATGATGACTGACAGCGCATTTGCAATTGGATCGTTTAACATGCATATTCACCTTAGCTAAATTTTTTAAACCCTATTTTCTTGGCAATCTCCCTGAAGCACTGCCTGCATAGATGCAAGCCATATTTTCCGATGTGGCCGCCCATCCTTCCGCAGCGCACGCATCGTTTCGAAATCCTGCCAAATTTTCGTTCTTTCGGAGAGTTGTGTTTCTTGAACTTCTCCAGTTTCACTGGTTTTGCCTGCAGTTGCTTGAATACTTTGGTATGGGAGCTGTATGTCATTATTCTTCACCAATTTTCACATTAAATTTGTTCTTCATAAATTCAATAGCGTCTTTCTTTGCAATCTTATGGGTTCTGGATATTTTTGCGGTGCGCAATGCTCTGCGTTTTACTCTAAAACCAGGTCGTTCCAAAGTAAGGCATACCTCAAATCCAATGACTCCAATCTTTGGGTCATACTTCACGCCAGGAACATCGATATATTCATGAATACCAAATGATATACTTCCTTGTTCATCAAACTGAGTCTCTTTGAGCACATTGCTCTTGGCTTCAAGAAGCCGCTTAATCAGTAGTTCAGCTTGTTGCTTTCTGAGCGTAAGCTTACATCCAATAGGAAGCCCGGGTCTGATGCCCCAGTTAGGGATCCTCTTTTTAGTGAATGTTTTGATGGGGGGTATACCCGTGATGTTTTTGAGAAGGACCATTCCTTTATCAAGCTTCGCCTGGTCGCTACCCGCACCTACATTCAACGTTAGTTTCTCTATCCTAATCTCTCTCATGGGGTTCATTTTTGAATAGTTATAAGGGGCTTGTCGGTTCCTACTACAAATGCATATTCTTTGATAGTTTCAAAGACCGCCTCATCCAGTTTGTACCATATCTTCGATCCAGCTATGTCCTCAACAATACCCACTGATCCGATATGCTTACCTCCAGTGAGGTAAATAAGCGACCCCTTTTCAAGAGAGACCTTCTTTTGTATCTCACGTGAGGGAAGCTTTAACAGTAGTACATCAGATGTTTTGAATTCATCTTTATCAACAATAAGGTTGCTGCCATCCTCCAAATTAAGCTGAGTTTGCTTATGCAGTTTGGTCTTGTTGGCTATTTTTGACAGTGTGATGTCCTTCTCAGATTTATCAATGGGCATCAAACATAAATTTCCTTTATGGGTAAGTATCAAGCGGTAGAAGCTTTCGGTCTCTTCTATAACAAGCACATCCAATAGTCCAACTGGATACTTGACTTCCCGGCGCCGAACCCCATTGATGAGCACATGCTTGCTTTCAAGTATGAGCTTAACTTCGCGGAGTGTGTGGGCACACCCCACCATGTCCCGTAATACAGCCCCCAGTGGCATACTGGTGTGCAAGGTGTGGGCTCCAGGATAGGGTCTTAGTATGTAGGTAATGCCCTTCCGTTTTATAGGCCATTGCTTTGGTGCGTTCAATCTTTTCAAGTGACTTTTTCCCATGGTATCTACCTGTTCACTATTTTTTGGCGCTCCTTATCGCCCAATGAAATCTCAGTAATTAATAGATTTGAAGGATGTACAGGATAGGGCGTTTTTGATCCATCCTTTTTTTGAAGATCTACGCCACCGATGAGGACCCTTTCCCTGATGAGATCAACCGTATCTACCGTTCCTGTTTTACCCTTGAACTGCCCTCTCTGGATAACGACCTTATCCCCTTTTCTGATTCCTAATGACCGAGTGCCATGCTTCTTCCTAAGCTCTTTGGAAAGGTGTGAACTCATCAGCTTTTGCTTTACATGCAACGGTGCAGCTTTTCTGAATGCGCGCTGCTTCCGTGGCTTCGTGCTTCTGTTCCATGATTTTGAAAATTTCATCATACCACTACTCTTGCTAGTTTGGCTATTGCAGGCCACCTTTCAGTCACTTCCTTGGCGATCGCTCCCTTGAAAATAGTCCCTTTAGGATTTCCCTTATCATCTTTAAGTACCACGGCAGCATTATCCTCAAATTTAATCCGCATGCCATCTGCTCTCCGGTATTCTTTCCGTTGCCTGACAATAACTGCAAAAACAACCTGCTTCCTCATCTCAGGTTTCCCTCTTTTTACCGCAGCTAAGACCAGGTCTGAGACAGACGCTGACGGTTTTCTTCCTTTTACAGTTTTATGGCGCTTTACTCCCATGAGCTGGATTATCTTGGCTCCCGAATTATCACAAACTTCAACCATCGCACCAAGTGGCAATGCCCTGGTAAGCCTAGCTTTGACTGATTTCATCTTCTTCCTCTGCTTTCTTTATTTTAGCCTCGGCAAGTGCTTCTCGTTTTTCAGTATACCCTTTTTCAGTACCGAGCTTCTTAATTATGACAAAATGCTTTGTTTTGCTTAATGGTCTGCATTCTTGGACCTCAACGATGTCTCCTTCTAGCGCATGTATATCTTCTGGGTTATGGACCTTTATTTTGGTCTTTCGCTTTTCAAATCGCTCAAACTTGGGAAGAAAATATCTCCTCTCGAATTCAATGGTTGCAGTCTTGTGCATCTTGGTGGATATGACTATCCCCTGAAGTGTCCTTCCCCGTGTTGCTATCTTAGTTTCTTTTTCCATTTTTGCCTTTATTTGACGACGATCGAATCCGGTGAAAATCCAGCTCTGAGCAGGATCTCTTTAACCTTTGGTTTATGTTCTCCTTGCAATTCTATCTTACCACCCTTGATGGTGCCGCCGCACGCTAACGTGCTTTTGAGCTTCTTCGCAAGTTCTTTCATGTCAATCTCTTTGTTATCGATACCCTCAACAATCGTGTAGGGTTTGTTGAATTTCTTCTTTTCAATCATCACAGTTATTTTTTGACTTTCTTTAGCTATAGTTTCGCAAACACATAGTTCTTTAACCAGGCCGCATTTTGTGCAGATCTCAGTCATGCTTTTTTCTCTACCTCCCGTTTTGAGTTTTGGATAGTGAGTATGCGCGCAATAGTTTTCTTCAGTTTCCTGATTTCACCAGGGCTCTTGGGAGTGGTTCCCGTTGAGACCTGTGCATGAAGTTTGATGAGATTCTTCCTAATCTCATTGAGCTTTTCATTCAGCTCGGCACTACCGAGCGCCTTAAGCTCCTTTTGTTTCATCCTTAGCCTCCTTTGGACTCTTCTCTTCAGTAATTTTCTGATCAATCAAAACTATCTTATCGGGAAGCTGGATGGTTGGCGGCATGATCTTTACCTTGATGCCCACAATACCCACTTTCAATTTTGCAGTCTTATATGCTCTTTGAACGCCTTCAATGGCCACATCACCGCATTTTTTGAGATATCCTGAATAGAATCGCCATGTCTTTGCTCTTGCACTGGGTATTTTTCCGCTTATAACAACCTCAATCCCCAGGGCGCCTGCATTCATGACATCAGTCAGTATTTTATGCCCGATTCCCTTAAATCTGTTGGCGCCGAATTTTTCCAGAGAGTCAGCAATTCTCTCAGCGACTATATTGGCATCCATATTTGGATTTTCGACTTCACTAATCTCTATTTGTGGATTTTCAGATTTGAATTCTTTCTTGAGTATTTTGGTGAGTTCTTTGATATTTTGTCCTTTACGGCCGACTACCAGGCCAGGTCGGGAGGCATAGATGATCACTTTCTCTCCCAGTGGCGTTCGCTGTAGTTTGGTTGCTGAGTGGCCTGCCCCTCTGAGATTCTGGGCAATGAACTCTTCAATCTGGCATTCTCTTAGTTTTTCAGCAACAAACTTTCTTTCAATCATTTTTTCGCCTCTTTGGCTCCTTCAGCAATATGGACTTCAACAGTTGTTCGTTTCATTCGTCTTCCCCTGAAGCCACCATAATGCCACTGAGTAGCAGCCCGGTTCGGTATCACATTGGTTATAATAAGATCTGCGGAGTTAAGGCCTTTGAACTGAGCATTAGCTTCAGCGGATTCAAGTATCTTAAGGATTTCGTAAGCGGCATTTTTAGGAAATCTTCCGGGGCCCATTTTAGTTCTATGGGGGATTCCCCGCTTAAATTTTCTCATGGGGATAGCTTTCTTAAGTTCAGTAACCTCTTCTAAATAGTTTTTGACTGCAGCGAGCTTCTTCCCCTTTATGAAGCGGCATATCTCAATGGAGTCCTTGGTGGATATAGGCAAAGCCCTGCCGATTGCCTTCGCCATATGTTCTTTGTTGTATTCCATCTTACTTTACCGATAAGCTTGAGCTTGATTTTGTTGCACCAATACCTGGTGCTGAATGCTGTACATTCTTCCTGGTCGGCACAAATTCGCCGATGAAATGTCCGATCATTTCTTCTTCAATAGTTACTGGTTCAAACGCATTTCCGCGGAAGACCAGTATCTTCTTTCCCATCATTTCAGGCAATATGATCAAATCCCTGCAATGGGTCTTTATATTTGCATCACCAGCCCGAATCTGTTTGAGCAGAGATTTCTGGGGATCAGTGAAGCCCCGTTTCAGGCTTCGGCGCTGTCGTGCAGGAAGCAGCTCCATAAACTCCTGCAAGCTCAGTGCCTGCAGCTCTTCAATGGTTTTTCCTCTGTATTGGAATACTTTCTTGGCCATTTTTATCGTTTCCTTCTTCCTGTTCTGCGGGGAGCTATCTTACCAACTTTTCTACCCGGAGGAGCATTGCGAGATGCTTGCGTAGGCCTTCCTTTGATTGCAGAGCTTGAACCACCAAATGGATGATCCACTGCATTCTGGCTTGTTCCGCATACAATCGGCCACATTTTGTTTCGAGCCCTCTTGGCGAAATGCATATTGCCTGCCTTGAGGAATGGCTTTTCAGTCTTGCCTGATCCTGCAATTATGCCAATGCATGCCTTACATTCATTATGGAATGCCCTCTTCTTTCCTGAAGGGAGTATTATGATTGTTTCATTCTTGAGGCGAGAATCAATCTTGGCAAATGCTCCTGCTGACCTGACGAACTTCCCTCCATCGCCTGGCTTAGATTCAATATTAAATATGGAAGTTCCTTCGGGAATGTCTTTTAACGTGAGAACATTTCCTGGTTGAGACTTGTCAACAGATCCTGCTGAGAATTCTCCACCTACCCGTATGCCTTCAGCGGCAGGAAGAAGCATGTGCTGGCCCCCTTCCAATAAAACATCTGCTAAAGGAGCAGAATGGCCGCTGCAATGTATAATATCACTGATCATCCCATTAGCGGGCTTGTTGAGATCGTTATGATAAGCAATCCGTCCCTTAAAGTTGAAGCTGGGAGACCTATATCTCGGTCCACCCTTTCCTCGTGCTTGTTGTCGAAGATTCTTTCCCATGTTACATCAACCCGAGTTGTGTGGCAACATCAATAGCAGGCGTCTCTGCCGAAAATCGGATATATGCCCGCTTCTGGCCACGCGAAATATAGGTGTTCACGGCAGCCACCTTGACTTTGAATATCTTTTCGACTGCTTCCCATACATCTTTCTTGGTTGCTTTTTTGTCTATTACAAAAATCAATTTGTTCTCAGACTCCATAAGTCTGATCGACTTCTCCGTTGACAACGGATTTTTGATTACTTGATAAGGATCCATGTTATTGGTACAGCCTCTCTTTATCCATGATTGCAAGCGCATCGCTGCTCCATAACGTGACTCTCCCCGGAACCGCGCCCGGTGACAATAAGCGTATGGTAAGCGCTTTAACATCAGCAACGTCCACGCCAGCGATGTTCTTAGCAGCATCAGTGAGAGGGCAATTCTTGGATACAACAATTAATGGGCCTTTTGCTCTCTTATACTTTCTTCCGCGCATCTTCCCCCTGCCTGCCCTCACATTCTTTCTGGATGATCTCTGCAATTCCTCAGTAAGTCCTATCTTGATAAGGAATGCCTTTACCTCACTTGTTTTCTTTATGTTTTCAATTTTTGAATCGATGATGAATGGATATTCGGAAGGAATGGTTGCATGCGTTTCGACAACCTCTTTGCTGACTGTAGCTGCGATGGCGCTCCGTATAGCTTTGGATAACTCTCTCTTGTTTATTTTTTGAGGAATGATCTTCTCTGCCTTGGGTGGATGCGCAGGTCTTCCGCCTCTCATGTGAGGTGCAACAGCGCCTACCCATGAAAACCTGGTTCCACTTCTGCTCATTATCTTTCGAGGGACACGGGAGATACCCAGACCATATGCGCCTCTGTAATTCCTTCTTCTACGGGACAATTTTGCAGAAGCCCGTTTTCCTGCTTCAATAAAACTGCCATAGGGTTGTCTTTCGGAACTCATCTCGGCAAGATATGCTCTTTTGATAAGATCGGGACGTACTGTTTCCTCAAACTGCGCTGGTAGCTCGATATTCCCTCCTTCTTGTGCATCTAAAGTTAGTATTTTCATTTTTGAATATACCTGATGGCTGGAGCCTCAGTGGGTATCAGGTGGGAAGGTCTTTGAGCCTGTGTCAATATAATCAACCTTTTTTTTGGACCCGCAACAGACCCCCTGATTAATATATAATTATTTTTTAGAAAACCATACTTATGAAATCCTGCAGTGGGCTTTAGCTCATCTTTCTCGCCGATTTTAAGCAGAACCTTATTGTACTCTGTTCGCTGATGAAATCCGGTCTGTCCTGCATGGGCTACTCGAGGCATAACATGCAGTTGGCCCCTCCACGGTCCAAGGCTGCCCGGTCCTCGCTTGGTCTTTTCTGATTTATGGCGTCTGAGAGCTACACCAAATCGTTTGACTGGTCCCTGAAATCCCTGTCCTTTGGTAATTGCGTGGATATCAAGCTGCTGCCCTTCCTTGAATACATCTTTGATAGTGAATTCCTTGCCTAAATTTTCGCGTGCCCACTTGAGTGCATCCTCTTTTTTGCCACCTAATGTCATCTCAAATACTTCTGGTTTTTTCTTTCCGATGCCCGTTAACTTCGGTTGGGTGTATACTTGAATCCTAAGTTCATCAAAATCAGTGAAATCTTCTATCTTCTTGGATGTTTTCTTGGGGATGGATATCTTACGTCCCAATTCTTTATCAACATTAGGGGTTGATACTTCAGAAATAAGATGCAAACCCGAAGTGGTTTTTTTGTAGAAACGGAGTGAAACCGATTTTAAGGGAGGACATTCAATAATCGTAGCCGGGCAAAAAATTTCTTCACCCTTGGTATCTGACTTGCCTCTGTTGTCGATAACAATCAGATGGGTCATACCTACTTTATAGCCGGCAAAAGCCCCCGGTTTAGCCTCACCATTAAGGTGGGCTCTCACTCTAGCATAAATTCTTTTGGCCCTTTTCCGATGCCAAAATTGCATGCTTCCGCATCTTGGTTGATGTGCTTTTGCCATAGTATACTTCCTTTTATTGAAACCTTCAGAGAAATCAGTAACTGTGTACTGAAAAGGTTCCTTTTCAGGCTCTTTACTTAGTATTTACTTTTAAATACTGAGAAATCCTAGAATTCCACTTCACTTTATAAAGGTTGCTGTTTGGATGGCTCTGTAGAAAATCTCGCTATAGCTCGGGTTAGCAGCTTCAAACCTTAAATTCTGTAACCCTACAACCGACATTCTCCGGATGAGGCAACCCTCTTGTCGGTTCGTTAGTGGGGATTTTAGTTGACCGGATTAGGTTTGACCTAAGGCTGCTAACCTACATTTTCTACAGAACCTGTTTGGATGGCTTTGCCTTTTTTTCCGGCAGCTGGCGTGATTTAAGCAATGCATAATTTGCAGGATTTCGTATCTTCGAGCAGAAACTATCAGGCATGCATACGCCAAATGCCTTGTAATAGCCGAGATTGTCGCAATTGGGTGGCAATATCTTTTTCTGCCTTTGTTTATGGTATCTGAGCTGCCCTTTGATCACTATTTCCCGCAGCGGCTCTGCATTCTTCTTATTCCATTCCATAAGCCGTTCCTCAATCATTTCATAGCTCCATCCGCACGCAGTCAGAAAATTAAGCAGTATGAACACGCTCCTTTTCCTGCCATCCGTCAGTCCAGCAAGAATTTTCTTGATGCAGGGGGGAAAAAATTGTTCAGGGATGGCAGTTTCCGCTCCCACAAACTCTTTTTTCTCTTGTTTTCCTTCTCTTTCTTTGGTCTTAAAATCAAACGCCTGTACCACTAATCCCTTTGCCTCATTCCTGATGACCTCCTTCCTGTCGAGGAACCGATGGGGGGATATCTTCACTTTATCAGGAAGAGCAATCTCCTTCCGAAAGAGCATCACTTTTTCAGGATTGATGACAACCGAGACTAATCCTGATTTCTCATTGAACGAATAGGGCATACGATAGAGGTGCCTGCTTGAGATAAGGACTGTATCAATATCCAGGAAAGGTTCTGCAGTAAGCTGTTTCCTGAGAACGCCAGAAGAATCTTTAGTGTACTCAATAACATCTTTCTCTTCCATCCCGGTTTTCTTGAGGATAGCGCCGAAGTCATTCTTCTCCAACCCCATAATCCGTTCTCCCACTGGTTTCTTTATCATCTCCTTGATATAGAGCGCAATCCTCCGTGCAGCTTCCGGAAACAACAGCTTAGTATCGATGCCGCCAATAGTTGCCGGAAACGCTTCAAACGGTACGCCGATATGGAAACCCTTGTTGCCTGAGAACTTGCATGAGATTGATTTGATATTGTGGAACTTCAATGCCTTGATGACCAAATCTGCAGCTATCTTTGAATACTCTAAAAAGTGGCAGTCTATATCCAGAACCAAATCCCATCCTTTCCGTAAGGAAGCGACTTCATGTTGTTTCATATCCTGCCCAAGCTGGAGAGGGTTATGCCACAATTCCTCTGACGCATGAAAACTGGTGGCTCCCTGCTTTGCCAGTTCGAGGATGTCTCGAGGGTATTTTAGCACATCAGGCCTTTTGCCAAAGCCTTTGTCCCCAAACTTGATGGCAATCTCCCTATCATGCGCATTAGCAATGATCTCTTCCTGTATGTCTGCCCGCTTGTAATGCCTCAGCAAAGTGCCAATATCCATAGCATCCCGAAATGATACCTTGTTTATAAGAATTGTGGGAAGTTTTTTATATGCTTATTCTTACAAACTTATTATGAAAACAAGGGGGTCTTTCAGAAAGGAAAAAGAGATCGTAAAAGTCCTTCAAGAATTGAACCATTCTGGTAAACTAATCATAGTAGAAGGTCTCAAAGACAAGCACTCCTTGCGGGAATCAGGAATTCAGAATCAAGTAATGACTCTCAGCAAGAAACCGATCTTCCAGGTGGTCGAGGACATTGCAAAAGTAGCTAATGAAGTTGTTATTCTCACAGACTTCGACAAGAAAGGCAAGGAGCTCTATGGAAAACTAAATTCAGGCCTGCAGAAATTCGGCGTTAAGGTAGATCATTATTTCAGGGAATGGTTGCGGAAAAATACAAAACTCAGCCATGTCGAAGGCCTCCATTCCTATATTGAACATATCTAAACTTATTTCTCGCCTTTGGGCAAGAGGCATGTTTGGCATCCCCTATATAGTTCCCTCTGCTTTCTTACCAGTGTTTCCAACGCCTCAGTCGTCACGTTACCTATAACCTCTCTTGAATCAGGGCAAGGTTTTACAGTACCATCTGGCATAAGGGTAGTTCCATATCTTATTAATATACATCCCCCTATTTTAATAAAAAACTCTTCAACAGGATATAATCCAATCGGTTCTAGGGCCTGCCTCACATCTGGTCTATCCACAAAAAGCAAATCCCAGTTAGCAGAAGCTCTTTCTACCTTGAATAATCTGTCTAAAAAGAATCGGATGTTGTGTTCCGCAGCAAATCGGGCAATCTCAGGTATCTCTTCCAGATTCGGTCTCATTATAACTGTATTGATTGCAAGCCGGGTATAGCCTGGCGCATCTGCTGCAAAACCCGCTTCTAGTGCATTTTCTATACCCCTCATGGCATTGTCATATTCTCCCCTCTCAATCAACGCATCATAGGTAGCCCTTTGCATTGAATCGACGGATAGTATGAGTGATACCCCTCTGTCATGTAATGAGTGGGCTTTATCTACAGTCAATCTGGTGGCATTCGAAAACACAACTGTAGCCAGCCCATTGTCATATGCAGCGTCGACTGTTGCAGGAAGATCCTGACTCAGCAGCGGCTCATTATACCCAAAGATAAGCACTGTTCTGCCACCTAATCCAGAGAATTCCCGCAGAACCTCGTTTCTATACTGGCGGGTAAGCTGGGAGGTATGGGGCAGGTCTTCAGTTCCGCATTTCCTGCATTTAATATTACACGGACCATCCAGGTGTACTGCCAAGAAAAGGGGGAATCCAGATGAAATTGAGGCAGTATAACTTTCTGGGGCAATTGTGTCAATTCCCTTATATTTGGGTTGCTCTCTTAACATAAGACCATGAGAATATCTAGCAGTTTAAAAATATTCATGCACGAAGCCTTAAAAAATAGATTTTTAAAGACAGGGCTCTTACTGATTTATAGGTGATTATAATGGCAATCGAAAATCAAATTAAAACTGTAGTCTTGCTGGGGCTGCTGACTGCTTTGCTTTTGTGGGTAGGTGACTTAGTCGGAGGCATATCAGGTCTTACCATAGCATTTCTTTTTGCCATCATAATGAACTTTGGAGCCTATTGGTTCTCCGATAAGATTGTATTAGCCATGTATCATGCTAAAGAAGTTTCACAATTACAGGAACCAGAACTTTTCAGCCAGGTGAAAGAAGTTTCGCAGCATGCCAAACTTCCAATGCCGAAAGTGTATATCATTGATGCGCCCTATGCCAATGCATTCGCAACGGGCAGGGATCCAAAGCATGCGGCAGTTGCCGTGACCACTGGTATACTGGAATTGCTCTCCAAAGATGAACTAAGGGGGGTTATCGCTCACGAAATTGCCCACATAAAGAACAGAGACACTTTAATCAGCGCAATTGCAGCTACGATCGCCGGAATTATTTCTTATGTTGCGATGATGGCACGCTGGGCAGCAATGTTTGGAGGAAGCAAGGATAGGGAAGGAAGCAACGGTTTGGAGCTTCTCGTCTTAGCTATCTTGACTCCTATACTTGCCGCAATAATCCAGATGGCAATATCCCGCTCAAGAGAATTCCAGGCAGACGAATCAGGAGCTAAGTTCATCCATACATCAGTCGGACTGGCTTCAGCACTGGAAAAATTAGAGCATCAGAAAGATAAAGTTTCTCTGCGGCCAACAGCACAGACACAAACCACCGCCCACATATTCATCTCTAATCCTTTTAGAGGCTCTGGCTTTTTCCAGATATTTTCTACACATCCATCAACAAAAGAAAGGGTAAAAAGATTAAGACATTTGAGGTTTTAGTTGAGATAAGGATTTAATGCTTTTTGTCTCTCCAATTCTTGTAAGGCAACCGCAAAGAAAACATCTGCACCATCTTTTTGCCTGTCTTCTGCATTATCCAAATACCTCAGTACGTCTTGTGGAGGAATAACTGGGTATCCTGAGCGTTGCGCTCTTCTTGTTATAGGTTCCCAATGATCCCTTATAAGACCAACCAAATCTGGTTCAGGGATACTAGCAATTATTCTACCCTCTTTAACTACTCCTATTTTGGGTACATTATTTGTGGAAGGCATAGCCATAACCATTATCTCACCAATCAGAGAAGAATTATATATAATATATAAATTTAACCCTCATACTCATTATCTAACACCTTCCGTATCTCTTCTGCCCGTTTAGGTCCGATTTTTTCGACTTTCTCCAACTGCTCGTGCTTTGCATTGAATAATTTCCTCACTGTCTTAAACTTCTTCAACAAAGGTTTAGCTAGTGTTGCTCCAATGCCCGGTAACGCTGCCACAATATACTCCTGCCATTCTTTCAATGACATGCTCCGTTTTTCAGCATGGAGCGTAAAATCCTTCCCCTTCTCTTCTTGCTCGCGTTTGGCAATGATGAACAGAATCCCTGCAGTCTCTTTCGGATTTTTAGTATACAGCAAAGGGATGCCATAGCTTACTGCAATCGTTGCCAACATTCCTCGGATGCTGTTGGCGTGCACGTTTCTAACTGCATAGATGTTGTCTTCTCCCTCAATGATTACCAAAGGCCTTTCAAATCCCTGTTTCAATGACTGTAACTGCCGTAATAATCTTCCATCAATAATCGAATCCACAAAATCCTGCACTGTTTTGAATTCAACACCGCATCTATTGCTGAGAACATAGTCGGCATTCTCAATCGTCTCAAGGGATATATCTACATTGAGATCAACCAATTCTTTCAGGGCACCAGAAGTCTTCTCCCTGTGGTCAACAATGATCTTAGTCCTCTCTGTGGGTGTTATGTAAGGCTCCAAAGAAACTTCATGGGAACTCAATTTCACTTTCCGTTTTAGGTCATCTAAGTTCCTATACATCCTCTTTTCCTTGTGATGGGCGCTCCATCTATACCCCTCATCCCGTGTATTCTCTGCCATGAGGATAATAACCTTGCCTTTTTCCTGCCTGCCTGTCCTTCCTCTTCGTTGGATATGTCTGATAGCCGACGGTATAGGTTCATAGAAGATGACTAAATCAACCTTAGGTACATCGATCCCTTCCTCCCCAACCGAAGTAGCTACTAAAACATTGAATTCATTCTGTTTAAACTTTTCGATGACCTCTTTTTGCTCTTTCTGGCTCAGTCCTGTCTCTCCTTTCTTAACCTGGCCCACGAACAATTCTGCTTTTGCGCCTTGAATACCGTTGATTTTATCTTTGACATCAAGCGCATTATCCCGATATTGGTTGAATATGATCATCTTCATTGTAGGATCTGCTGTAACCTCTTTCTCCACAATGCGCTGCAGCTCAACAAGCTTGGGGTGCTCCACTTTCTGCTCATAGAGCTTCTCTGTCTTGAACAGAGCAGCCTTGAAATTTGCATCTTGGACTATATTCTTTACCGCCTTGACTTTAGAAGTTACTGAATCAGTCCGAATCTTGTGCAGATACTTGAACAAGGGAATAACCCCCTGAGTTTCGATCAGCTCCAACGCATGCTGCATCTTCATGACCTCTGCCAGGATGCTGATGCCATTCCACAGGACAAAATCCCTCTCGCCAGTAGCAGCCCTGCTGCGAAGGTCTCCTTGCAAAGCAAGCAAATCTTTCTTAGTCACAAACTTAAGGTCAAAATCCTTGCGCCGTATCATGCCCCAATCCTTTAATTTTTGTATACGCTCACGCAGAAAATCATTGAGGCACTTCTGGATATCCAAAAAAATAGGGGGTAAAGTGACTTTAACCCAGTCAATCCGCACTTCCTGGATATAGGGTTTGACATCCGGGCTTTCATCAGTTCGTATCTCTATATCTTCTATGAAAAGGTTGTTGCATACTTCTTGTATCTTTTCCATATCTGATCCAGGGGATGCCGTAAGCGCTAGGATTCGAGGATAATGGGCCCTTTTTTTGTATTCCTTGGCAACAAAGACATACGCATAGTCTCCGACAGCCCGGTGAGCTTCATCCACGCCAAGCAAGCAGACTTCTTCAAGCTTTATCCGGTTCGTTATGATATCATTCTCAAGTCCCTGAGGTGTCGAGAAGAATATTTGAGCCTGGTTCCAAAGCTCAGCCCGTTTTTCTGGCCTGACATTTCCGGTAAACACTGCTAGTTTATCTTCGCTGATATCAAAATGTTTCTTGAACACTGCTAGATACTGGTCTATCAGTGGTTTGGTAGGTCCTATGAATAGCACCTTTGATTGGGGAAAGAGCCTAAGCCGATGGGCTGTCAACATAAGAAATATATTGGTCTTCCCCATGCCAGTGGGAAGCACAACCAATGTATTTTTGGTCGTAGCACTACTGAAGATAGTCTCCTGATACAGTCTCGGCGTAAAGTCCTTAATCATCCCCACAAGAAGCGAGAAATCTCAGTATATATAGTTAACGAATCATTAGTAGCGAACATCCCTGATGATACCCGAATCATGGAGGTAATAGCTCAAAAAGCCTCCTATGATGAACAATAACACCATGATATTTCGGTTACCATAAAATGCTCCTAACAAATACCCTATGAGAAAGCCGATGAGCATAAGATAGTAGGGAAACGTAAGCCTGTTCTTACGCTCAAACATAAGCCTGCCGCCTGCCATGCCGACGGTAAATATGAGCGCATAGCTCAATACCGCACTGGGGGTGAGCAGCGAAAAGAGGAAGCCTAGCACTAACAATACAAAGAAAAACATCTCTGCCCAGCTTCGAAGGTAAAATGCGCCTGATACCATTTTTATGGATATGGTCCGTGCCAGAACCCCCTTTCAATGAAAATATAGTATAATATCCAACCAAGCAATCCGATTAAAACAGATCCCACAAGAGCAATCCAGATGGGAATGTCAATCCACAGCAATATCACTGCTGCAAGGACAAAAAAGAAGCTTAAGGCATACACCATCCTGCTGCCAAACATCATCCTGCTCCCATCTAAGGGGGGAATTGGCAGTGCATTCCAGAACGCAAATAAGAGGTTAAAGGTGATTGCTTTTAATACAAATACACTCGGAAGGATGCCGCTTAATGCCTTGAATATCGCTGCCAGGACAATGCTTGAGATCGGCCCGATCATGGATATCCAGCCAGCCTCATAATAGTTGAGGCCATAGCGGAAAAAGCCAAGGCGATGCCCTGCCAGATGCTGCAGCATGACTCCTCCTGCAAACAAGACCCATACCGGTCTTCCCCATGCCAGAGATATGAATGTAACGACCAAGCTGATCAGTATTCCAAAGGTCCACAAATTATACTGAGCACGAAACCCCACATGCAATGCCGCTATCTTTTTCGCAGATAAGTGCCACATGAAAGATATAGCAACAACAATTACCGCAATGATGAAATTATAGACTGAAAAGGCAGTAGTGGTTAGCACATCTGCATCAGGTATGGTCTGCCCGAAATGGATGATGAACGCAAGAACAAATATAGTGATGAGGATAGACCGCCACTCGGCAGGGCTGAATTTATAATATTTCCTTACCTTGTCGACTAGGTCAACCAATTCTCCCATGACTTCTCCATGGGGTTGCCTATATTTAAATGTTACCCAAAACTGGTCATATTGAAAAGTCCATGCAGCATGGCTCGTAGCCGTGCCCAAAGATTGTAACTAACAATCTTTGTAGCTATTTCTGCCCTTCTTCCAGGCGTCGTATAGGCGGCAAGGGAATCTCCATATCTATTCTTAAACACAAA
>DATDXC010000039.1:0-47014 GCA_035289425.1 Candidatus Nanoarchaeia archaeon | reverse complement strand
GCAGCCTTAGGTCAAACCTAATCCAATCAAATAGCGAACTGACAAGAGGGATGACTCCTCCGGAGAATGTCAGTTATTGCACTTCAGAATGAAAGATTTGAAGCTGCTAACCCGAATGATAATGAGACTTTCTACAGAGCCGTATTAGGCTCCATTGAAAAGTTCTCTGCTTCGCAGGTTGCTATCAGGCTTAGTGCTCACCTTGTATTAGAAAAGTTTATTAATTTCCAAACAATCCTCTTATGGGGATACACATCGCATCATCAATTCTTTTCTTAGGGACAGGCACTGACCCCTATGTTGTCGGAAAGGGGCTTCGGTCAGCTGGGGGAATTGTCATTCAGGTAAATGACAACCAGTTTCATCTGGATCCTGGTCCAGGATCATTGCAGATGGCAAAAGCTGTTGGCATCAATCTGAGAGCGCATACCTCACTTCTCGTCTCCAGCAATGATTTATACCTTTGCAGCGATCTGAATCTGGTAATTGATGCCATGACTTATTCTGGTTTTGATAAGAAAGGGGTGCTGTTGACAACCAAATCAGTGCTCAATGGTACTGACGGTTTTGTGCTGAGTACCTTACATCGTGATTTCCTTGAAAGGTACATCGCAATGCAGCCTGGTCAACGGGTAGGTATCAATGACATTGAAATAGAAGCTCTGAAAACCACCAATACTCTCTCTATCGGGTTCAAGATTTTTACGTCAAGCTTTACCTTAGCGTATACTTCCCTTACCAAATATTCACCAGAGGTTGCTGAGCAATACAAAGACTGTGGAATCCTCATTGTCAATTTTGCAGATCCTCATTCTGGTTTGGGAAAGGATGGCGTTGTCAAACTTCTCAACTGGGCACAACCGCGACTGGCTGTTTTGACTGGTTTTGGCAACAAGATGATAGAAGCTGATCCACTCTATATCGCCCGAGAGATACAGAAAGAAACCGGAATCCAGACTATTGCGGCTCGGGATGGCATGGTGTTGAATCCCGCATCCTATGCAGCACAGGAAGGGCAGCGGACATTCGGCACATTTTCTGCCGATGAGAAGAAAGTTAGGATTATAGGTTCTGTTGCTGAACCCGCAGCTGAATCAGAAGAGCAACCCAAGGATCAGCAAAAAACACTTACAATAGAAGAATCAGACCATACCCCAGAAAACAACCCATAGATAAAAAGGGCATTGCAGGATAAAACGTGTCTTTCTTTCCTTTGTAGAGCAGAAGAAACAAGGCCATACTTACTATAACTGGAATTACTAATGTTTGGAATAATGCGGTCAGTTTAGGAAGCTGCTTAACTATTATAAGATGCTCCATGACTGCAGCCGAGAATATCAAAGGAAAACCCATATCTCCTCCACCCAAAATGGCAGTCTCCACCTTACTTTTCTTTCCGCCATCATTGATTTTTTGCCTTTGATAGGGGATCGACAAGCCCGCAAACAATTTGCTTTCACTCTGGAACTCAGCCAGTTTGATCATGTGCTTGCTTTTCCAAACTGCATATGCATCGTAGAGGGAAATAGCAACCAATAAAATGGAAGCTGAAATGATGTTGAGGAAATTGATGAGGATAAGGGCTAGCCCGGCATACATAAATATCTCAGTTAGGTTATGGATCACCATGTTATTCTTGAAGACCTTCATCAGTGCAAAAAAGGCAGCCAATACTACCGCAACCTGCCATATCATATAAACATCGAATGAGACAGTCAGCACCATCCATACCACAACCAGAAACCAATACTTCCATACATTTCGAAGCCTGAATTTTATAAGAAGGAATAGTATGGCTGTTCCAATCAAGACTGCAATAATGATAGGTATCCATTGCAACTCCTTGTTCTCGACTTCGGGGGGCTGGCCGATCAGGGCAAGCTCTCCATGGGAGATGGATGTTGTATCGTTGATAACCTCCACCTCGATATACTTATTAACTGTGGCAAGGCCCATCAACTGAGTCATAAAGAAAATGACAACCAACCATAATGTCACTGTTGTCGTATGCTTCATTTTGCAGTAAGTCAGTCTGAATCTTTAATAAGTTTTTGGTTTGCAGTAATTTAACCAAAGCTTTAAAAATGAAAAAGCGTTCTCCTCAATTGGGGGTAACATGAGATTTTGGCTATTGATCATTGTACTGCTTGTGGTAAGTAGCATGAGCTATGCAATTACCTTTGTGGTAGAGGACACTTCTAAACCCACGTTCGAGACATTTACGGTTTCTCAAGGCAAGTCTGGCGCTCAAAAGGCAGCCTGTCTCTTTACCCAAAATCGAGAATCTAGAGAATTTTGGTTCAATTACCGGGAAGATCAGGAAGAATTGGAGAGATGCTTTCATAAGATCACGAAAAACTGGAAACGGGAGCTCCCTGATGGCAAATTGATAGTTGGGGGGGATGACCGACGAGATGCTGACTTTAAACATGAATTATGGGTACGGCTCCGCAATGGAGAAGATATTTGTTAAGGAATATATTTATAAGGATGGGCAATATTCTAATGTTTATGTCCCAGAGTGATTGTCTTTGGCAACAGAGAATTTTTTGAGCTTAATATAGATTTTTCAAGATTTATAATGTTCATTTCTTTAAAAATGGTATTTATAAACATCTTTAACCAAAATAAGACCGTATATTCCCTTATTTTATATTTGTTACATCAAATTGAACAAAAAACTTTATATATCTATAGCTATTTTGGAGTACATAAATTGGGGGTAAGTTTTCAATATGGATAATTTTAAGGAGCAGGTTGAGAAGGCTAAAATTGGCTCTGTGGTACCTATATTTAAGGTAGTTGAGGGTATACCTGACCCTGTTGAGTATTTTGCAAAGCTTTCTGACTATGGGCGGAAAAAGAATAGCATCTTACTCCAATCTGCCGATATAGTTGCCAAATATGGAGAAAAAAGCCTTGGGACAGCAAATCCCTGCTTGAAACTTACCGGGAGCAAGGAAGAGTTTGAGATAAAGGCGCTTAATAAACTGGGAGAAACCATCCTAAAGCTGCTTAAACCTGAACTTAAATTTTGCGATAAGCTAACTTATCAAAACAATACCATCAAGGGCATTCTCAAGCCCAAGAGAAGAGCAGTGAATGAAGAAGAAAGGCTCAGGCTTAAAACACATATGGATATAATTAGGGCAATTGTATTCAAGTTTTCTCCCACCGAAAAGCCACAGATACCTTATTGCGGCCTGTTCGGCAGCATCAGCTACGATTTCATTGATCAGTTCGAAGATTTGCCGCCAAATACCGCAGACGAGCTTAACGATCCTGACTATGAACTCTATTTTGTCGATAACCTGTTTCTCATGGATCATAAGGAGAATAAGACCTACTTCATCGCAAATGCGTTCATAACAGACAAGAATAAGGGGAATGTGTTCCAGGATTGCATCAATACTATTGAGACCTATGAGAAAAAGCTTACTGAGAAATGTCCCAAGCCGAAGAAATTCAAGAAACTCAAGCAGGAAATTTCGACTGATACATCCAAACAGGAATTTATAGATATAGTCAGAAAACTCAAGAATCATCTCCTTAGAGGAGACGTGTTCCAGGTTGTGCCAAGCAGGACAATAACCTCCAACTATGCTGCTGAGCCTCTTGATATTTACCGGAAATTGAAAGCATTAAACCCCAGCCCTTACATGTTTTTCATACATAATGCTAACGGAGTTTTGCTTGGGAGCAGCCCTGAAATGTACCTCAGAGTGCAAAATGGTGTTGTGGAGATACGGCCCATTGCAGGTACAAAGCCTCGGGGAACAGTCAATGGGAAAATAGATCTTGATCTTGATTCACGGTACGAGTCTGAACTGAAGATAGACCGAAAGGAGCTAGCGGAGCATACCATGCTCATCGACTTGGCTCGGAATGATGTTGCCCGGGTTTCGAAACCAGGCAGCAGATATGTTAGTGAACCATTCATTGTGGAGAAATACAGCCACGTGCAGCATCTCGTCTCCAATGTGCGAGGCAACCTCAAAGATGATTTAGATGCATTGCACGCATATCTTGCTTCAATGAATATGGGAACTTTGACTGGCGCCCCTAAGGTCGAGGCGATGAAGCTTATAAGAACAGTAGAGAAGAATAAGCGAGGATTCTATGGGGGGTCTGTGGGGTACATCACTCCCAGTGGAGATTTTGATAGTTGCATAATAATTCGAAGCATGCGCCTGAAGGGGTCTACTGCGTACATACGGGTTGGTGCTGGTATTGTCTATGACTCTATCCCTGCAGTAGAGTTTGCCGAAACAGAACGGAAAGCTGGCGCTTGCTTAAAAGCAATCCAAGAGGCAGGAGGGTTCAAATGAGAGTCCTCTTTATCGATAATTTCGATTCATTCACCTATAACTTAGTGGACGAGTTCGAGAAGCGTGGTTGTGAGGTTTTGGTCTATCGGAATAATATAGACATGACCCTGTTGGATAAGGAAATCAATCGTTTCAAACCAAAACTTATTGTGATAAGCCCCGGACCCGGAACACCCGAAGAATCAGGCAATTGCATACCTATAATAAAAGAGTTTCATAAAAAGATACCTATTTTTGGAGTGTGCTTGGGCCATCAATGCATTATTTCTGCTTTTGGGGGCGTTGTCAGTAGGGCTCCTGAGGTGTTGCATGGCAAACCATCGCGCATCAGCCACGATTCCCAAGGAATCCTCAAAGGCCTTGCCAATCCTTTCCAGGCAGGAAGATATCATTCATTGATTGGTGTTGAGATTCCTTATTGTTTGGAAGTTTCTGCGAGGACAACCGGCAAGCGGCTCGTTATGGCAGTCCGCCACAAGGAGTTCCCCATATTTGGTGTGCAATTTCATCCTGAAAGCATCTTAACACCTACCGGCGGCTCCATCATTGAGAATGTCATCGAGATGTGCAAAAAATGATACAGGAAGCAATTCAAAAACTAATAGACAGGCAGGACTTAACGGCAATTGAAGCAGAGACTGTCATGGATGAAATAATGTCAGGCAAGGCCACTGATGCTCAGATAGCTGGATTTTTAGTAGCTCTTAGAATCAAAGGAGAGACGATTGATGAGATAACTGCCTGCGCCAAAGTCATGCGCAAAAAAGCCTCTCGTATTAGACCGTCCAATCAGGATATGCTTGTTGATGTTGTGGGAACTGGAGGAGATAGGTCTGGCACATTTAATATCTCTACTGCAGCCGCTTTTGTTGTTGCTGGTGCTGGTGTGCCTGTGGCAAAGCATGGCAATAAGGGTGTTTCAAGCAAGTCTGGTTCTGCCGATGTATTGAGCGCATTGGGAGTCAAGATTGATTTGAGCCCGGCGCAGGTTGAAAAATGCATCAGTACTATTGGCATAGGATACATGTTTGCACCAGGATTCCATGGGGCAATGAAATATGCAATCGGCCCCCGGAAAGAATTGGGGATTCGAACGATATTCAACATTCTCGGACCTTTGACAAATCCTGCGGAGGCTCCGTATGAACTGATGGGGGTATTTGCGCCATCCTTAGTTGAACCTTTGGCTACTGTATTAGGCAATCTGGGATGCAAACACGCAGTTGTAGTTCATGGAAGCGGTCTTGATGAGATCAGCATATCAGGTTCAACTACTATGGCAGAATTCAAATCAGGCAAGGTAGCTGTCTCCTCTTTTAAACCATCTGATGTGGGAATGAAAACATATCCTCTTACCGAAATAAAAGGAGGAAGTCCTGAAGACAATAAAGAGATACTTCTCAATATATTGGGGGGGAAGGAAAAAGGCGCTAAGCGTCAAGTTGTAGTATTGAATGCCGCAGCAGCACTCTATGCTGCTGGTAAAACAGATTCCATACAGAAAGGCATACCGCTTGCAGAGAAATCAATAGATTCCGGAAAGGCACTTGCAAAGTTAGAGGCACTGAGGGAGTTCACATGCTCGCAAAAATAATCAAAAACAAAAAGGCTGAAGTAAAATCCAGAAAGAAGCTGCACCCTTTGAGGACGTTCCGCAAATACCTCAAATTCTCTAACCGGGATTTCAAGAAAGCCATATCCAAGCGAGGCTTTAACATAATCGGAGAGATAAAGAAAGTCAGCCCCTCTGAAGGATTGCTCAGGAAGGATTTTGATTTTGTGCAGATAACTAGAGATTATGAGCGGAGCAAGGTGGCTGCACTATCGGTGGTAACTGATGAGGTCTTCTTTGCTGGCAATGTGGCATTGTTGAGCAAGATACGAAAAAATACCCGAAAGCCAATGCTTCGGAAGGATTTTATCATAGATGCCTATCAGATTTATGAGTCACGGTATTACGGTGCAGATGCTGTACTGCTTATCGCCGCTCTGCTCGACGTCAAGGAAATCAATGAGTTCCTCACCATCGCAAAGAAATACCACATGGATTGCATTGTGGAAGCTCATGACGAGAAAGAGTTAAAAAAAGTTTTGGCGACCAATGCTGACATTATCGGCATCAACAACCGTAACTTAAAGACCATGAAGATAGATATGGAGACTACTCTCCGATTAGTCAAGAAAATCAGGAAGAAAGTGGTTATTGTGGCAGAGTCAGGATATGACTCCAAGGAACAGATCCAAAAAATAAAAGGCAAGGTCAATGCGGTCTTAGTAGGAACGTCACTGATCAAATCAGATAATATCCGGCAAAAAGTCGAGGAACTTTTATGAAAGTCAAAATATGTGGCATCACAAACCTACAGGACGCAGTGAGCGCAATGTTGGTGGGAGCAGATTATATCGGTTTTTTAGTAGAGGTACGGTCAGCGAAGGACCGGATCAAGAGAGAGGAGGCAAAGGAGATCATCGCCAAACTTCCTCCTGAAGTCAAGCCAGTGTATGTGACCACAGAGAAAAAAGCGAAAAAAATCATAGAGATTGCCAGAGATGTAAAACCAGCGCTCATCCAACTACATGGCGATATACCTATAACTGAAATTCAAAAGATACGGAAGGCTCTCAAAAAAACAGAGCTCATTAAATCGATCACCATCAAAAACCTTCATGCATTGGACATTGCAAAGGAATATGAACCTAGCGTTGATTACCTTCTTCTTGACAGCTCAAAAGATAAGGTGCGGCAAAAAGGCGAAGTACATGATTGGGAAATAAGCCGCCACATTGTTGCAGCATCTAAAAAACCCGTTTTCTTGGCTGGTGGCCTAACGCCTAAAAATGTTTCTGACGCAATTGGCAGGGTTAAGCCATTCGGTGTTGATGTGAACTCTGGCGTAGAGACCCGATCCAGGCAGAAAAATCATCAGCTGATGAAACTGTTCATACAAAATGTGCACTCTTGGCGGAAAAAAGCTTGAGACGTTTGTGCTCTTCAAGACCAGGGATCCTGTTCTGAGCATGCGCTTCAAGGATCATGTGAAGCGAGCACCAGGTAAATTGTTTGTTGCAAACTCTGACGGCTATTATTGCGGTATAAACAAGCAGGGGGTTGCTGTTGTGTGCTCTGTTGTCAAGGTAGGAAGCAGATATGCTCCTTATTTTATCGGAAACTGGATACCTTCCTTGCTTGACGCGCGGAATGCACATGAACTCCTATCTATCTTACAAACATTATCCGGTGATCCATCCGGAAACCTGATCATAGCAGACCCCCATACTGCTTATACAGTTGAGGTATACGGTTCGCAGCAAATTATAACTCCCATGAAAACGAATGCGGTCATGACAAATCATTTTATCCACATCCACAAAGGACCAAAAAAAAGTCATACAAGCACATTCCTACGCTATGCACGATTAGATAAACTTTTAAATAGTGCTGGCAACATTACTGACATCAAGACCCTGCTTGCTGACCATGCCCATGGCATGTCCGAAGATTCCATTTGCAGGCATGGCAGGAAATTCACCAATTCAGCATTCATATTAGACACTAAGAGGGGGAGGTTACATTATTGTAAGGGGCATCCATGTGAATCTCCTTTTAGGATATACAATGTAAAATGAACGGAAGGTTTGGTAAATATGGGGGGAGGTACATCCCCGAGACATTGATGCCTGCAGTGCAGGAACTCGATAAAGCTTTCCATAGATACATCAATACCACACGGTTCAAAAATGAGCTGAATGCTTTGTTGAAGAGCTATGTTGGCAGACCAACACCCTTGACATATTGTGATTCTCTTTCCCAGAAATTAGGCTGTAAAATATACCTTAAGCGGGAAGATCTGGCGCACACCGGCGCCCATAAGATAAATAATGCTTTGGGCCAGGCATTGCTTGCGAGGTATATGGGCAAGAAACGAATAATTGCCGAGACAGGCGCGGGCCAGCATGGCGTTGCAACTGCTACTGCAGCTGCCAAACTCGGATTAACATGCGAGATTTACATGGGAACTGTGGACATGGAACGCCAGAAGCTCAATGTCCTTCGCATGAAGCTGCTGGGAGCTAGAGTAAATCCTGTTTCGACAGGTGGAAAAACACTGAAGGATGCTATCAACGATGCGCTTCGGGACTGGACTGCCAATGTAGAAACTACCCATTACCTACTCGGAAGCGTATTGGGACCAGCTCCTTATCCAGAGATGGTTGCTTATTTCCAGAGTGTGATTGGGAAAGAAACCAGAAAACAGATTTTGGCTGCTGAAGGGAGGTTGCCTACTGCTGTTGTCGCCTGTGTTGGCGGTGGAAGCAATGCAATAGGTATATTTAGGTCGTTCCTTAAAGATACCGCCGTTAACTTGATTGGTGTAGAGGCAGGTGGATTAGGGATACCTACCGGAAAGCATGCAGCACGTTTTGCCGACAAGAAACTGGGGAGAGTGGGTATTCTTCACGGTTGCATGACCTATGTGCTACAGGATAAATACGGCCAGATATATAACACTCACTCCATATCAGCAGGACTGGATTATTCGGCAGTCGGACCTGAGCATTCAAATCTGAGAGAGATGAAGCGGGCCACCTATACATTTGCGACTGATGCAGAGGCAATTGACGCTTTGAAGTTATTAAGCCAGACAGAGGGGATAATCCCTGCTTTAGAATCTGCCCACGCAATCGCTCATGTTGTTAAGTTGTCCAGAAAGATGAATAAGAATGATATCATAATTGTTAACTTATCGGGCAGGGGAGATAAGGATATGGGGACTATTGCAAAAGAGTTGGGATTGTGATCACTATCCGAGAAGCCAAATTTTCAGATATTGAAGGAATCTTACCCATATGGAAGCAAATGATGGAACTGCACGACCCAATGGACGAAAAATATTATCGAAGGGTACCTCATGGACCTACTTTAATGAAAAAATTCCTAAGATTTCATATCAGAAAGGCAGATTCTGAAGTTATCGTTGCGGCTTCCCCCAACCAGATTGTTGGATATGCACTGGCTTACGTCCAAGCCAATCCACCTGTTTTCACTCGGAGACGGTATGGCTACTTGTCAGACCTTGCGATCAGGGAGGGGTTTCTGGGGCGTGGAATCGGCAAGCGATTAGTGCACGAAATTAAGACATGGATGCTTTCAAAGAATCTCCATTATGTTGAACTTAAAGTACATTCAAAGAATTCAGGGGCCATTGCATCATATAAAAAGATGGGATTTCAAGAGGGGCATAAATTGATGAGGCAGTTGTTATGAGCTACAAAAAGACTTTTCAGAGGTTGAAGAAAGGGAAAGAAAAAGCACTAGTTCCCTTTGTGGTGATTGGGGATCCAGATTACAATACCAGTCTGCAGATTGTAAGAAAGATTGCTGAAGCTGGCGCTGATATACTTGAATTGGGGTATGCATTCTCGGATCCTATAGCTGACGGTTCGACAATCCAGGCTGCCGATACAAGGGCATTAGCTAATGGCATCAATACCGACAAGTGCTTTAATTTCATCAGAAAAGTCAGAGGATTTACTGATGTGCCTATTGGATTATTAGTATATTCAAACCTGGTATTACAGCGCGGCATCAATAGGTTTTATGCAGATGCACGGAATGTAGGTGTAGATTCGGTCTTACTTGCAGATGTCCCGGCGGAAGAATCTGGAGAGTTTATACAAGCTGCCAGAAAAAATAAGATAGAAACGGTCTTTATTGTCAGCCCTCTTACCAACAACATTCGGTTAAGGCGCATCGTTGCGAAGACCAAAGGATTTGTCTACATAGTTTCCAGATTAGGGGTTACTGGCGCCAGGGGTCAGCTTGATAAGGGCACTTTATCCTTAGTCCGAAGAGTACGGAGACAAACCAAGTATCCTTTATGTGTTGGTTTTGGCATTTCAAATCCAGAGCAAGTCAGGTCTGTTCTTGCTGCAGGCGCTGATGGGGCAATTGTTGGCAGCGCCATAGTGTCAATCATACAACACAATTTACGAGATAAGAAAAAGATGATTTCCCAGATTGGGAGGTTTGTACAAAAGTTGAAGCAGGCCACACTATGAATACAATGGAATACTTATGAGAATAAAACCACGTCAGAATCTTAATAGTATTGTCAAGCTTTCGGGAAGTAAAAGTTATACTAATCGGGCGCTCATGATTGCTGCTTTGTGCCATGGAACCAGCACTCTCATTGACCCCCTCATAAGCGATGATACTCTCCATATGATCACTGCTTTGCGTGCCCTCGGCGCCGGCATTAAGCCGATTAAAGGAAAAGTAGTTATTACCGGAGTTACACTCCATCCTCCCCTTAAACCCCTCTTTGTAGGCAATTCAGGGACAACTGCCCGATTTTTAACTGCGTTGGCTGGCCTTGTTTCCGGAACCACCATCATTACCGGAGATGTTCATATGCAGAAACGCCCGCTAACTGATTTGCTGTCTGCCTTGCAACAGCTTGGTATCCGTGTGGAAAGCAAGACCGGATGTCCCCCGGTTATCATCGAGGGAGGCAGTTTTGTTGGAGGAACCTGCAAACTTTCCGGTACAACTAGCAGCCAATACCTATCTGCTATCCTTATGGTTGCTCCCTATGCAGATACTGACGTCAAGATAGTAGTACAGGGCGAACTAACCTCTAAACCATTTGTGGATGTTACTATCGATGTGATGAAAAAATTTGGTGTTAAGGTACAAAACAACAACTACAGAACATTTGTGGTCAAGGGTTCTCAGCACTATACACCAAGAAAATACATCATTGAGCCCGATATGACTGCTGCGAGCTATTTTTTTGCAGCTCCTGCCCTTGCCGGAGGAAAAGTGACTGTTGACGGCATCAATTTACAAACCAAGCAAGGGGATATTGGGTTTGTTCAGGTACTCAAGCGCATGGGATGCCAGGTTACCCAAGGAAAGACAAGCATCACCATTTCAAAAAAAAAGCAGCTTAAGGCAATAACTCTTGACATGAATAAGATGCCCGATGTAGTACAGACTTTAGCTGCAGTTTCTTTATTTGCGCAGGGCACAACCCATATACAGAACATCGAAAATTTGAGAGTTAAGGAGACTAATAGAATTGAAAGTACTGCAACAGAGCTTCGGAAATTAGGAGCCGTGGTAGGTACAACCAAATCAAGCATAACTATCCAGCCCCCCCAAAAAATTAAGACACCTACCTCCATAGAGACCTATTCAGATCACCGGATGGCCATGTCCTTTGCGTTAGTCGGTTTGGCTGTCCCCCATATATCAATCAAAGATCCTCGCTGTGTCAATAAGACGTTTCCTGATTTCTGGAAGATGTTAGCAAAACTAAAATGAACATTGTACTAATTGGATACCGGGGTACTGGCAAGTCAACCATAGGCAGGAAATTAGCCACCTTGCTCCATAAAAAGCTTGTTTCAACTGATGAGATGATTGTCAAGAAAGCCGGGCCAATCCCCCGCATAGTCAAGAAATATGGCTGGAAAAAATTCAGGGATATCGAAGAAAAGGTCATTTCTGATGTCAGTAAGAAGGATAACCTCTTGATCGATTGTGGAGGCGGTGTTGTTGAGCGGCCCATCAATATGAGGCGTCTCAAGAAAAATGGGAAGGTCATTCTGTTAACAGCAAACATATCCACCATTGTAAAACGGATTCATAAGGGCAAAAATCGGCCTTCTTTAACCGGTGGCAAATCATTTACTGATGAAGTTAGAATCATGTTAGCACGGCGTAAGGAAAAGTATAAAAAGGCCGCAGACTTCAGTGTTAATACCTCCCACCTTTCAATCAGCGAGGTTGTGAGAAACATATGGGGGCATTTCCATGAGTAACATGTACGGTAGGCATTTCAGATATCTCACCTTTGGAGAAAGCCATGGTAAGGCAGTCGGATGCGTCATAGATGGCATCAGACCAGGCATCGATATCGATGAGGCCTCTATCCAAAAACTTCTTGATAAAAGACGGCCTGGCCAGAGCAAATTCACTACCCAGCGCGCTGAATCTGATACATTGGACATACTTTCAGGTGTATTCAATGGCAAGACCACGGGCCATCCAATCTGCATTGTCATCTGGAACAAAGATGCTCAGTCGAAGCATTATGAGAATATCAAAAACCTATTCAGACCAGGCCATGCTGATTATACCTTTTTTAAAAAATATGGTATCCGTGATTATCGTGGGGGTGGCAGGCAGTCTGCAAGAGTCTTAGCAGCCAATGTTGCTGCTGGTGCCATTGCCAAAAAACAGCTCGAAAAGCTTGGGGTTAGTATTGTTGCCTATGTGAAACAGATAGGCGCGGTTAAGGCAAAAAAGATAGATTTGAAACAGATAGGCAAGAATCCTTTCTATTGTCCTGATAAAGAAGCTGCCAAAAAAATGGAACGTCTCATTTCCCGCATAAGAGCTGGCGGCGATTCTGCTGGTTGTTTGATAGAAGCAATTGTGACTGGTGTTCCCGTAGGCTTAGGGTCTCCCCAGGCAAATAAGCTTAATGCCGAGATTGCCAAAGCATTGATGTCCATCAATGCAGCTAAAGCAGTCGAAATCGGCGCTGGATTTGACGTAATGGGGATGGTGGGGAGCAAGAACAACGATATCTTTATCAGGAAAGGAGAAAAGATAGTTACAAGGACAAACAACAGCGGTGGAATCCTGGGTGGAATATCGAATGGTATGCCTATTGTTGCTCGTGTTGCTATCAAACCTGCATCCTCAATCCACCGGGAACAAAAAACTGTCGATATAAAGGGCAAAGCAGTTTCATTTAGGGTGATGGGCAGGCACGATCCAGTACCCGGCATCAGGGGAGTTCCTATCGTTGAGGCAATGCTGGCTTCAGTTATCTATGATGCTTATCTGGAATATAAGGCCGAAAAATGAAGATCAAGATTGCACCATCTATCCTTTCTGCCGATCTCAATAATATCAGTCAAGAGCTGTCAGAAGTTGAACCATATGCTGATTTGATCCATATAGATATAATGGACGGCAAGTTCGTGCCATCCAAAACATTTACTCCATCTCAAATTAAGAGCTTTAAAATTTCTAAACCCATGGACGTCCACCTTATGGTTGAGAGGCCAATTGCTGATGGCTATATCAAGGAATATGCAGCTATCGGAGCAGCCTCAATCACCATTCATGCGGAATGTAAGGAGGACATTACCGAATGCTTTAAGCTCATGGAAAATCTTGGCGTGAGGAAGTCCATCTCCATCAAACCAACAACCCCTTTAGCTGCAATCAAAGACTACTTGGACGATGTGGATATGGTCCTTATCATGTCAGTTGAGCCAGGATATTCCGGCCAAAAGTTTATGTCAGAGGTTTTGCCTAAAATCAAAGAGCTCCGGAAATTAAAGCCGAAGCTTGACATAGAGATTGATGGGGGCCTTAATATCAGGACGGTGAAGAAAGCGGTAAACGCAGGCGCAAATATAATCGTAGCAGCTTCTTATGTTTTTGGAAGCAAGGATAGAAAAAAGGCCATCACTTCTTTAAGGGCACCTATCCATTGAGCACTATTGAGATTCCTGCAGCTGAGAGAAACAGAATACCTACAATAACAGAGAACAACAGCAGGATAATCCCCTGGATCAGCCATACGAGCAGGGCTTTAAACCATTTTAATCTGAAGATTTCATGGTATATCCAGATTAAAGCGGCAAATGATATCAAGACTCCCCAGAGGCCAAATGCAGCCTGAATCGCAGAAACGAGTATTCCTGAAATCACTGTCACCAGAGTTGCTTTTATCAGGGAAGACTTGCCCCCCAGCAGCTTAACTGCAAAATACAATGGCAGTGCAGAAAGTATGAAAATAAGCACTGTTATGGCTATGTTCAAAAATTCAACCATTCTTTACAGAACTGATACGGTGTTTATAAATTTTGTTTTAAAACACCATATTTTAAATACTTTTGATGCACCTCTTACACAATTATGACCAAAGTGATAGACCCGTATGGAAGTGAATTGGTTGAGGATTATATCAAGATAATTCAAGACTTCGGTTTAGATAGGTTTACCCTTTCTAATTACCCTGATCCCAACCGTCTTATGCGGAGGGGGGTTGTATTCGCTGAGAGGGATATGAGGGCTGTGTTCAAAGCTATGGCAGAAAAGAAGCCATTTTACGTCCTTTCCGGAATCATGCCGACTGCCCGAAAGATACATTTTGGCACTAAGATGGTTGTCGAAAACATCTCGTATTTCCAGGAGCATGGCGCTAAGACCTATTGCCTGGTAGCTGATTTAGAGGCATGCGCTGCACGCAATATACCTTTGGAAGAAGCACGAAAGAACGCTCTTGAATTTCACATCCCTGCATATATTGCCTTGGGGCTTGATCCTAAGAAAACTGTTTTCTATTTCCAATCTGAAAATAGCGGCGTTATCAAGCTGGCCTATGAGGCATCTCATCGCATTACCCTCAACGAGTTTAGGGCAGTGTATGGAAGCGCAGACCCTTCAAGGATACTATCTGCATTGACTCAGATAGGAGATATCTTGTATCCACAAATTCCAGAGCCAATGCCGGGGGTCATTCCGGTAGGCGTTGATCAGGATCCCCACATTAGGCTGGCACGGGATGCTGCCCGGAGAATGAAAGAATATAAGTTTTTTTTGCCAGCAGGCTTATATCACAAGTTTACGCCAAGCCTCGATGGTTCCATTAAAATGTCAAAATCAAAACCTGAGAGCTGTCTAGAGCTCCCTGAAGATCCTGCAGTAGCATGCAAAAAGATCATGAAAGCTGTCACGGGTGGAAGGACGACGCTTGCTGAGCACCGAAAGTTGGGTGCTGAAGTAGAAAAGTGCATGGTATTTGAGCTTCTCAAACAGCATCTGGTAGAGGATGATGCCGAGCTTGACAGAATCTACCACGAATACAAGTCAGGCAAGATGACTTCTGGAGAAATTAAGCAACTCGCCTGCGAAAAAATAACCGCATTTATGCAGAATCTTGAGAAAAAGATGGATGCTGCCAGGAAACTTAAGCTTACCTTTGCAAAGATTTAAATAGGTACACTACCCAAAGTATTTTTGTGATAGAATGAAAACAGCTCCACTCAAAGGAAGTTTTATGGTTACCGCTATCGTGGGTTTCTTGATATCTGTTTTTTACATACTCCCCAATGAGGCGTTCCCCAACAACAAGACGTGGGCATTCACCTTTGGCCTTTTTTTCCTTATAATGTTCGTGGCGTCAGTGATATCAATGTCAACTGCACCATTCGAGGCAGAAGAATCACTGGATCATACATACCGTAAAAAGAAGAGAAAGTAATCTATAATTTATCAAATTTTTCTTTTGCTTTGTTCTCCTTCCAATAAACTTCATGGGATGCTCTTTTGTCAAATAACTTCACCGCAATTGCAAGAAACTTATCCGGGCATCCTTTTTCTTGTGCAATCCGCCTTCCATCATCAATGCACTCTTTCATGATTTTGAGGTTTTCAGCCCTACATTCTGCTTCAACTTCCGTTTCTTCTTTATCTGACAGAGCTACCTCTATCCATTTTGGGTATGAGCTGCCTTCAAGAGACTTCGCAAATGATTTAAAAAATACCATAGTATCGGTGAAAGGTGGTCATCTATAAAAAACTTATCAAAAATCAAATATATTCTTCTTGTCTACCAAGGCACTGGGCGCCTCACCACCATGCCATGTGTATCTAGGGCGTACTCTCATGGAGTACAGGCGCTCATTCATATCATCAAAAATGATTGCCGCTCCTTTTACCCTCGGAAGCACATTAAGCTGCTTATCGAGCCCCTCCCGCATGTAGCTTTGCATGAGCATGCCCAGAGCCTGCACATCAACATTTGCAGTAATACGATGAGCGAGCACCACATCTGACTGAGTCATGACATCTGTATGGATCTTTCCGGGCTGCTGCGATGCTAGGATTAGGCTGATGCCTGGCTGCCTGCCTTCCCGTAAGATTGTAACCAGGGGGGTGGTAGCCACTGTAATGGAATCATTCGGAAGGAATTCATGCGCTTCATCGATAATCAGCCATACTAATGGTTCTTCTTTGGTATCATCCGACTCCTTATCACCTAAAAAGTGTGTGGATGCGTGAATGGACGCATATTCTTCCTTTTTCCTGGCAATCATCCTCTCAATGAATAGTTTTTCTGCAACGAGGCCAATGACCAACGCACGAATGCCTACTGCACCCGGAATAGTGGTATAACAACTTACATCAAGAACAGTAACCTGGCCACCGGATACCAGTTTGTGAAATGGAGTTCCCTCCTTATCAAAAATTCCCCAGCCTTCTGCAGCAAGGAACCTGTTTTCAACAGCGTCCTTGACAAAAGGGTCTGCCTTTAGGTCTTTTTGAAGTTCACTAATCACCTCATGGATTGAGTATTCTTTTCCTTCCATGGATTCAAGCAGCCGCTCAATGAGCACTCCTTGCGGTTCATTCAGCTTAATACCAAAGGTGGTGCACCAATCAGCAGCATCCAGTTCTGAAGGTTTTATGGAGAATGGATGGTCAGTAGGAATTCCTGCTTCTTTGTATTTTGTGTAATACCCTTTGGGAGTGTAAATCTGTATGTCCAAACCCTTTCCTTCAAGTCCCCATTCTTTAAGCAAATGCTCTTCTTTCTTGTTGGGATATTTCATGGTCCAGTAAATCCCCATGGTGTCCAGCATGACCACAGCCAGATTCTGGTTAATCTCTTTCGGCAAATCTGCCATCCCCTCTGCAATGACGCCCATGGAGTAGCTTTTTCCCGAACCACGCTTTCCCACAACGAACACAATGTGACTTTTGGTTACATCCAGATATATGTTGTTGGAGAGAGAGGTTGTCTGGCCCATTTTGACATAATGTTTCCCCAACAAAATTGCACCTTTTGAGCCATATTTTTGCTTCTCTTCTTCGCTTCTCCCGATAACAACATCGTACATATATGCATTGTCCTGCGGAACACATATAAACATTTTTAGAAACCGACCAGTAGTGAAGAACAACAGAAAGTTTTATGTATCCTGGCACAGTTTCGGTAGCCAGAGGTGGAAAAATGGCTCAAAAGAAAGGATCTAAACAGAAAAAAGCGTTTAAAGGTGTTGTTCCTATCATTATTATCGTTGGAATCATAGCAATCTTACTCTTCATCCAGTACTCTGTGCAGCCGGAAAAAGTTGCTGCTACGGTTAATGGGGAGATCATAACCCAGAAACAGATAGATACTGCGTTTGCTCGACTTCCTGAGGAATATAAGGTTGCTTTGACGATGGAACAGGTGTTAGAGAGGACCATAAACACACGATTACTGATCCAAGAGGCAGCCAAGCAGAATATCACTGTCTCTGAAGAAGAGATCAACACTGAACTTGATAGAGTTCGAACAGACAATTTCAATTCTGAGGAGGAATTCCAGAAATTCTTATCTGACAATGGTTTGATAATGGCCAATCTCAGAACCCAAATCAAAGAACAGTTCCTTATAAATAAGTTAATCCAAACGGCGATATTATCTAAGTTGGAAGTTCCCGATGAGCGCGTGCAGTCTTTCTATGAACAGAATCAGGTGGTGTTTGGGAATTTGACTTTTGATGAGGTCAAAGACCAGATCAAACAGACTTTCCAGGCAGACATGGCAGCCAGCGCCGTAAATACATATATAGCCCAACTGCGCGTCCAATCAGAGATAACCATTAATGGTCAGGAGCTTACTGTTGATATACAACCACCCACTACTGTCTCTTTCCTCGAAACAGGGGATGATATCTGTACTGATGCTCAAGGCCTGCCTAGTATCAGATTTTATACCAAACCAAATTGCACCGCATGCAGCTGGATCGAGGGAACTCTCGATTCTGTTGCTTCTGAGTACAACTTAACTGTCAAGAAGATAGATCTGGGCGAAAAGGTACCCATTTCAGAATTTGAGCTTATCAAGGAATATTTCCCCAATGGCATGTCAGTGCCCTCATTCAATTTCGGATGCGCCTATACCCGAATGGGGAACGCTTACCTTTCTGTTGAAGAAGAAGCAGCTCAGTTTAAGCTTGTTTTGGATACTTTGTTAGAATGAGCGACGACACTATTCAGCATGAACTTGACTTTCTTAAGGAAAGTCTCGAATCAGGCATAATCACCCAGGAAGAATTTGAGTCTGCTGTTGCAAAGATTAAAGCACCTGATACCGATACTGAGGTCGATGAGCCTACCCAAGAACATGAAGCATCTTCTGGAGATCGCGATGAACCTACCAATGTTGATACAAAACCTGTACAGACAAACCGCAAGGCATTGTATATCATCGCAGCCATCATCCTAATTTTTTTCATAGTAATTGTGGCAACCCGGCAGCAACCAGAGCCTGTCCAGTTTGCTGCTGCATGTACTTTAGATACTGACTGCGTGCAGCAGGGAAAATTGGGAAGATGTGCTAATCCTGGCAGCCAAGATGCAGTATGCCAATTTATAGATCCCGTTACAGTGGAAATCAGCTTAATTAACGATGCAAGGTGCGTCAGCTGCGATACGAATCGCATGCTCGGCGTGCTCCAGCAGCTATTCGGAGAAATTAATGTCAGGGAGTTGGATGCTGCTAATGCAGGCACTGTGTTAGAAGATCTTGATATTGAAGTACTTCCTGCTTACCTCCTCAGCTCTTCTATCGAGAATTCATCTAATTTTGAGAGGTTCAGGCGTGCTTTGATCAAGAAAGGAGATGATTACCTCATTACTCCCGCTGCATCAGGAGCAAGCTACTTCTATGCACGGCCAGAGCACAAGTCTGAACTTATTGCTTTCGTGCTTCCTGAAGATGTTGAAAAGGTTTCTCAGAATGTGCAGCCCGTATTGGACCTCTTTAAGGAGAGTATAGACTACCGGTTCATTATTGTTAACGATTCCGTGGCTAATCAGTTAAAAGAAGAGTTTGCCTTAACGAGTTATCCTACTTTCTTAGTCAACAATCGGTTTAAGTTTGGTGGCATACACAGCCCTGAATCTATCAAGGACAAATTCTGCGAATTCAACGAAGATACTGGTTGCCTAATTCAGTTGGCTCTTGACATCAGCTAAGTCTGCAAGCGTCAATATACCTACGGAGGTATCAGCGGCTTTAACTTGTGAGTCCATAGCTACCAGGAATTTTACGCTTGACATCTCAGCTTTTTGGACTAAGTCCTTGTCAATCGAACCATCAAATACAATGGCATATATACCTGAGCTTAAGCTTTTGATTGTAGTAGGCAGCTCACTAATCGGTACCTTTCCTAGTATACTTAATTTGCTATCGAGCACTTGAGCGCCGTGAGTTCCAACCAATCCCTCTAGGATTTCCTTGAACTTAACTCTTTGTTCGTCTCCGATGCCCGTGGGCCTTTTCACAAATTTTGGTTTCCTAATACTGAATTGAGGCCTACTTTGCATGTGTCGTGGATCATCTCTCCTCTCCTGTGCTTCGGTTTCTCTTCCGAGCTCAAGTTTTGCCTGCTCAGCCGATATTCTCGACCTGATTGCTTTATGGATCTCTTTATTGGTTATCTCTTCAACTTCTTTTCCATCTGGAGCGAATGCCACGAAATCTATTTCAGCAACACCGAGCAGTTCTTTGATAATGAGCTTTCCACCCCGGTCTCCATCCACAAAGGCGGTGATTACCTTCTTTTTGCTCAATTCACCAATCGTAGGTGGGATGCTGGTTCCGTTAAGGGCTATCGCATTCTTGATGCCATGTTTTAACAAGTTAAGCACATCTGCCCGCCCTTCTACTACTATTATCTCATCAGAATCATCTATTGACGGCCCTGATGGGAGCCTATCACTACCATATTCCTGGATTTCCATCACTCTGACAGAATATGCTACCTCATCTGCCAATTCCTGAGAATCAGGCATGACATTCTCCATCAAGTTCTTCAGCAATTCCTTCGCTCTTTCTATGACGAAAGTTCTCTTTGAGATACGGACGTCTTCAATGCTCTGAACCCTTACCTTTGCATTACAGGGACCTATCCTTTGGATTACCTCTAGAGCTGCAGCCACAATGCTGGTCTCTGCCTTGTCTAGGCTTGAGGGTATTATAATAGAACCAGTACTTTTTCCGTTCCTAATTTCTACATTGACTTCAATACGGCCTATTCTACCGGATCTTTGCAATTCCCTCAATTCGAGGTCTGATCCCAAAAGGCCTTCTGTCTGGCCGAATATGGCACCAATGACGTCTGGCCTGTCGACAACTCCCTCGATATCAATCGTGGAGTGTACTATATATTTTGACGAAACTGGACTAATTTTTCCCATTTTAATTCCTCCGTTTAGAAGAAGTACTAACACCTTTGAGTACAGGAGTGTGATCTTAATACTTCTTATGTCAGAACAAGTTAAAACTATTTATTCCCCACAACTACTCTACATCTGATGAATGAATAATCATAAACTTGTTCTGATGTTATCTGTGATAATAATGTAGCCCGCGACACTAACTCCCAAGCTCATTGCTTGCATTTAGCGTAAGCTCCCGTGAGTACTCTCGTGACGGGCTTTAGTGTCAGGGTTGGCTCACTAATATATAAATCTTGGCTTTTGGCTTAAAAACCTTGACGAGAATCTTTAGACACGCGAACGCATCTAAAGATCCTTGTCAAGGAAAAAGAGGTGATCATGCCTTTAAACCCCACGCGAATGCTCTTTCGAGCATTTTGCAGGGGAAAAGAGGTGTTTTGTCAGTATCAAGCCTTCTTTATCCTTTTCTGCAGATATTTTCACGTATCTGCACTTTTTCTGTGTTACTATCCTAGAGTAGAACTAGTATATAAATGTTTTGTTTTTGTGACTATTTTAAAGTAGTGTCACTATAGGATTTCTCAATTATGCGGATCACTATAGATTCTGAACATAGTTTTATAAACAGATTTCGGCCAACTTCCACTCATGCCGCATCACGAAAAAGAAAAGTTCAAGACTATGCATAATGTATTTGATGAGTTCACCAACCGTACAATCTTCAAGCTCATCTCCGAGGGGCATTTTGACGGCCTTGAGAGCGCCATTTCTTTAGGCAAGGAAGCGAACATCTTTTCTGCCATGAAAGGAGATACTCGCGTTATGGTCAAGATTTACCGCTTGGAACAATGTGATTTCAACCGGATGTATGATTACATCAAAGAAGACCCCAGGTATATCTCCTTGCATGGAAAGAAACGAAAGATAATCTTTGCGTGGGTCCAAAGAGAGTATCGAAATTTGCTCAAAGCTCGGGAAGCAGGGGTCAATGTCCCTTTACCAATCACTTTTAAGAATAACGTGCTTGTATTAGAATTTATTGGCAGCGGAGATGATATTGCTCCTCCCCTGCGATTCCTGAAACCGCAGAAACCGGAAGATTTCTTTGAAGGTATCCTAAACAACATGAAAAAGATGCATAAAGCTGGCCTGGTGCATGCAGATCTGTCCCCTTTCAATATACTTAATTTCAATGAGACGCCAGTATTCATTGATTTTTCCCAATGTCTGCCGATACAAACATCACGGGCGGAGGAATTTCTAAAGCGGGATATCCACAATATTGTGACCTTTTTTACTAAATTAGGGATGGAAATCAAAGAAGAAAACATTCTCGAAAGAATAAAACTTAAAAACTAACCCCATTTCTGCGATATAATGACTGAATACCGGTATGAATTGAAGATTCCCAAAGAGCGGGTTGCGGTTCTCATTGGTAAAGCAGGCTCTATGAAGAAAGAGCTCGAAACGAGCACTAAGACCAAGCTGGACATAGACTCAGAAGAAGGAGATGTCTTTGTCAAGGGAGAGGAAGCATTGGGATTATTTCTCGCCAGAGAGATCATCCAAGCCATTGGCAGGGGCTTCAATCCCGAAATTGCCCTCCTTCTTACTAAACCGGATTATGTTCTTGAGGTTATAGACATCAAGGAATTCATCGGAACATCAAAGGATTCAGGCATTAGACTCAAAGGGCGGGTCATAGGCAGAGAGGGGAAATCTCGCAAGCTGATTGAAGAGTTATCGGAATGTTATGTATCTGTCTTTGGAAAGACCATCGCTATCATCGGGACCGCAGACCATGCGCTTATCGCCAAACAGGCAGTTGAGTCGTTGCTCAAAGGAAGCACCCATGCAAATGTTTATAAATTTCTCGAAAGAAAAAGAAGGGACATAAAAAGAAACGAGGTTTTAGGCAATGTCTGATACCCCCATAGCATTGGAGCTCGCAAAAAAGCAGCGGGAAATCGGCGTAGCTGAGTTCTTTGCCCGTAACCGTCATCTCCTTGGATTTGATAACAAGAGAAAAGCATTGATGACTACCATCAAGGAAGCGGTGGACAATAGCTTAGATGCCTGTGAAGAGGCTCGAGTGCTTCCTGAGGTATCTGTCGAGGTCATTGACATGGGCAACGAAAAGTTTAGGGTCATCGTTGAAGACAATGGTCCTGGGATCGTCAAGAAACAGATACCCCATATATTCGCACGCTTGCTCTATGGTTCCAAATTTTTCAAATTATCCCAATCAAGGGGCCAGCAAGGAATCGGGATAAGTGCATCAGTACTTTATGCACAATTGACTACTGGTAAACCTGCCAAGATCATATCTAAAATAGGAGCAAAAAACGATGCCCATTATTATGAATTAAAAGTAGACACCCAGCAAAACAGGCCAGAAATTATAAAAGAAGAGGTTGTGCCCTGGGAAAAGGAGCATGGTACAAAAATTGAACTTGATTTGGAAGGTTCATATGTCGGCGGATCCCAATCCATAGATCAGTACCTTAAGCAAACCGCAATTGTGAACCCCCATGTTACTATCGTTTATACCAATCCTAAAGCAGAGCAGATCATCTTTGCCCGTGCGACAGAAGAGCTGCCAAAACAAACTGTTGATATCAAACCACATCCTTACGGGGTCGAGCTCGGTGTTCTGATGTCTATGCTTAAAACGACAGAAGCAAGGACTTTGCAGGCTTTTTTGAACCAAGAATTCTCCCGAGTTGGCTCTGGTACTGCTAAACAGATATGTGAAAATGCGGCTCTGCTTCCTAACACCAAACCTTTAGAAATCACCCGGGAAATGGCAGAGAAACTGTATGGGGGGATCAGCAAAACCAAGATAATTGCGCCTCCCACTGATTGCATCTCACCCATTGGAGAAGAGCTTCTGGAAAAAGGGCTCCGCAAGGAGATAAATGCTGAATTCTATTGCGCAACTACCCGGCCTCCTGCCGTTTATCGTGGAAATCCATTCATTGTAGAAGCTGCACTTGCCTATGGTGGAGAGCAGCCTTCAGAGGAGGCTGCCAGGCTGATGAGATATGCCAATAGAGTTCCTTTGTTGTACCAGCCAGGAGCGTGCGCTGTATCTAAGGCAGTCATTAACACTGCATGGAGAAACTATGGATTGAGCCAAAGTAAGGGTGCATTACCTATAGGGCCGCTGAGCATTGCAGTATCAATCAATTCGGTTTGGGTCCCATTTACCTCAGAAAGCAAGGAAGCAATTGCCCATTATCCTGAAATAATCAAGGAGATTAAGTTAGCGTTGCAAGACTGCGGCAGAAAATTGTCTCTTTTCATCCACAAGAAGCAGCGGATCCAGATGGAAGGCGCCAAGAGAAGCTATATCGAAACATACATCCCCCATGTTGCCGAGGCGCTTAAGGACTTAGTTGGTTATGGTGTCAAAGAAGAGGAAAAAGTCAAAGAATATCTAAAGGAGATCCTTGAAAAAAATAGGGGCAAACTGGAAAAAATCGAGATAGATAATCCTGAATATGATGAGGAATTAGCAAAACTGGGAACTGAGTCTCCGGAGGCTGATTAAGATGCCCTCGCCTGTTTTAGATGAGATAAAAAATCTCGCCACTGGTATTTACCAAAAGATCCTAAAGAAGAAACAGCCAAATCTGGACATGCCTCTCAGAAGCCTCAATAACGTCAAGTATGATCCTAAGGAAGGATACTTTGAACTTTTGGGCAAGAAGAAGGGAAGGACACTGACTGCAGGCACTGTGAGGACATTTGCTCAGACATTACGCATGATGTCTCTTTCAAAACAGTTGATACAGACCGACGACATAGCTTCTAAGAGGGAAGCATACTACATCTCAAAGAACTGGGGAGAGGCAAAATTCAGTGAACAACCCGAGTCTGATACTGTCATGGACGATGTTGAAGCCATGCTTATGGTCAATAGGGAGCAGATGGGATTTATCCCTGAAGAAAAGGGCGGAGAAATTGCAGGCCAGCTTGTTGTTGTGGACAGGGATCCGGAAACTAAGAAAGAGCTGCGGATAGACTGCACAAAGTTCGGTTCTGGCGCATACTCTATACCTATATCGGTAGAGCATCTTAAATTTGAGACTGATGCAAAATTCATCCTTGCGATTGAGACAGCGGGTATGTTCCAGCGCCTGGTAAAGCACAAATACTGGAAAAAGGCAAATTGCATCTTGGTTTCGATGGGAGGAGTCCCCACCAGAGCATGCAGGAGATTCATCAGAAGGCTGGCTGATGACCAGAAACTGCCAGTGTATGTGTTTACCGATGGAGATTTTTACGGATTTTTTAACATTTATAGAACTCTTAAGGTTGGCTCAGGCAATGCCGCACATATCAATGAGTATTTCTGTGTTCCGCAGGCAAAATTCTTAGGAGTAACTCCCCAAGATATTGTTGATTATAAATTGCCTACCCATCCTATGAAAGATGTGGATATAAAACGTGGAAAAGATGCCTTGAAAAATGATCCTTTTGTACAGCACCATATAGAATGGCAAAAAGCAATACACCAGCAGACGCAGATGAAAGCGAGAGCAGAGCAGCAGGCATTAGCTGCCTGGGGATTGAACTACGTCATGGAAAAATACTTACCGGATAAGATAGCTCATCCTGAGAAATTCTTACCTTAGCACTAGACATGTGTACTGTCCAGTGATTGATAGGTACTATAAGGCCAAACTTCTTTAAGTTTAGGCACCGAGAAACACCGGACATAAGACAGTGGTACTGGTAGGATGAAACCCGAAAAGAATTTGTGTATTTTATATCTGATTTGAAGTTAGGTTAATTGGCGTTATTTAACAAAATCTTCTATCAATATTACTAGAACTTGAGTTTTTGATTTCTCAACATCAATGCATTTTTTGGAGAACTTCTTGAATAAAACATTATCAATGAAGAAGCTGACTTGTCTTTTTCCCATCGTGCTACACCTCTACAATTGTAGAAAACTTTATATATAAGATTTTACTACATTACTACAAATATAGATATATATCATTTAGGGGGTTGAAAATGGCACATAAAATTAAAACTGATGTTAAACACACGTCAAATCCATTAGTCCCAATTGTGGTTCTGCTAGTCATTGTTGTAGTATTTTTGATATTTGTTTTTGCAGTACCTCTACCTTATCAGACTACAGAAACAAGAACAATTCAGGTTCCATACACATATGAAACAGCTACGCATGGGCAAGATTGTGACAACGAAGGGGGTTGTAGGTGTACCCAAAACCACTGGTTTTTTGGTTGGTGTACTGATTGTATGTGCGAGAAAACAGGATACAGGAGTGAACAAAAAACCGAATCGGTAACTAAGGAAGCCACCTTAGCAAAGAGGTGGGGGTGGGCATAGATGAGCCTTAATTGGCTGTGGATCTTAATAGGAATTATTGGTATTGTCTTAGCATTATGGGGCAAATTTTATTACCCGAATACGACCTTTAAAGAAAAGCAATTGAATAAAAACGAAAAATGGCTTCTGTTGTCTTATAAACGATTAGATGAGTACGAGTTACATTTGGAAGTAATCTCTTTTACTTTCATAATAGCTGCATTTACTATCCCTCAAAGGAGCATAGCACTATTTCTTTTTGTATTTGGATTCTCCCTTTTTATTATGGCTTTTGTTACTCATTGTAGAGCCGAGAAGAGGTATACTCAACTCTCAAAAATGTATAAACGACAGAAGTAAACATACTTCACTTAATTATGTTATCGATAAGTATTTTCTTGAAAAGATAAATAGAGCAAATGAGTTCTTACCATAAACTATTTATATCCCCTTTTCTTACCTGTTGGTATGGCAGATGATGTACCTGATTGTTGTGATGGTTGCATGAAATGGAAACAATTCGGCAAGTCCTGTTGGGTCTATTGGGAACGGAAGAAAAACTGCACACAACACACCCCTGAAGGCTCTGATATACGGTTTTGATATATTTAGTCACAATATTTATATATCCCTTTCCTTTTTTTTGAAGTATGAATGTTCGAAGCCAAATAACTCCTTATGTTATATTGGGTCTTCTTATTCTGGTAGCCGCAATTTTCCTTCTTAATTTTCAAATGGAACCGGCAGCCAAAACCATGAACGCTCAGGAGGAAACCTTAAATCAGTTAGAAGACTCTTTCAATGCCGTGTCGACAAGCATGGATGAGTGTGCTAAACTAGTCGTCATCAATGCAATTGAGGAAAATGGTCTGAACAAAACCGGCATCGAAACCCAAATCAACAGCCATTTGATTGCTTGTGTGGGGAGCACTATAGCCGAATATCAGCAAAGAGGCATTGACATATCAGTCCAGAGCATAGACACTAATGTAGATATCAGCACAGACGTGATTGTCGTTACGATAGAGTATCCCATGCAGTTTAGTAGTAAAGGCAGTTCCAAAAAAGTGAGTTACTTTTATTCCAATATCCCCCGAACAGTATATGCACGGATACCTTATGATTCAAACTGCATGGTAACTTCTGATGTGGGCGCAATCTCTTTTGATAAGAAAGCAAGTCTGACATTACCTAAAGGGGTTATAGCCAAAAAAAGCGATGGAACTTGCTTAGAAGAGATTCAGATCAGACTGGATAATCCATTGAGTTCCGTAATTAGTTTGGCTCCCATTTCTTATAATGCTTTACCTCAGGGGTCAACCTTTGATCCTTACATAATTTTTGAATTCCGATATACTGACAAGGATTATACTGATTATGTTTCTCAACGGAATGCTGCGGGTCTTACACCGATACCTGAGAATGATCTATCCATAGCCTATTATGATACTGTTGATGGGGTGTACCGTCCCTATGATTTTGATCCTGCTCCTTTGCAAAATGTGGCGTATCCTGGGGAAAATAGAATCATTGCCAATATCTCTCATTTCACTGATGTAGTTATAAGTGCAGATTGTAACGGACTAGAGAATATCGCATATCCCCAGATTACGAAGACCGCTCAAATACTCAATAGCAGGTGCGGTGACCCTACAAATTGTACCACTTGTCCCGATTCTCTTGAGCCGGTTTCTTTTACATACAAGGTGGAGTCCGATGGTTGCTTGCATAAATCACTAGGCATTAGGTTGGTAACTGCTCATCCAGACGTAACTTGTCCATTGTCATTAGCGTCATCAGCTGGAGCTCATTCTTTAGACTGCGAAATGCTTATCCCTCTAGATCAATGTAAATCTTTTGACCCTCCCTGGGTAATCTTGGCGATTGAGGGTGTGGGAGTTACTGCCGCATCTGATGGGAACCAATCTGCAAGTATTACCCTCCTAAATGCGCGAGACGTTGAAATTCAGCGCAGATTAAACCTCCCCCCTGTGTGCGCACCTGGCTATACAGTACAAACTTATTTGGGTGATTCCGCCGGTAACTATGATTGTATTCGCATCCCTAATTCACCGACTTCGTGGCGGACTGTATGTAAAGAGGGGTACGGAAACTTTGGCTGGCCTATTGATGATATAGGATCCTATCAATGCCTTTTTTACCCCCATAGTTTACCTTCATAAACTCAATTTTGTATATCTGATTGGGTGGATGGGGTAATCACTAAAACTTTTCATACCTGGTACCTGTTTTGGGAGGAGACTCTATATTCGACGTTTAAGCATATAATAATCTTTATAAACACACAACAAACTTTGGCAGTAATATGGGCGTATAGCTCAGCTTGGATATCTCCTACAGAGACCAAAAAGAGCGACAGCCTTCTAAAGGCTGAAGCAAGCTGAAGGTCGGGGGTTCGAATCCTCCTACGCCCGTTTACTTATGACTCACAAACTATTGCTTACTAAAGAAGGGCACACCTTTTTTCTCAAGGATATCTCCAGCGATTACCATTGCCAATATGGTGTAGTCTCTAAAAAAGATTTGCGAAGGAAGAGCGGATCAGTTGTTAAGACTAATACTGGTACAGAGCTTACTGTTATCGACCCCTGTTTCATTGACCAGTTCAAACGGATCAAACGCGGGGCTCAAATAATCACGCTGAAGGATATTGGGACTATCGTCTCAGAGACCGGGATTGATGCGTCTTCAAAAGTTGTAGATGCAGGCGCCGGTTCAGGGGCTCTGTCTTGTTTTCTTGCCCATCTTTGCAAAGAAGTTACCACATATGAACTGCGAGATGATTTTTTTAAGATTGTCGCTAAGAACAAGGAGTTTTTGAGACTGGATAATCTGAAGCTTAAACAGGGAGACATAACAAAAGGCATCTCCGAAAAGAATGTGAATGTGTTTACTTTGGACATACCTGACCCATGGAATGCACTTGAAACTGCAGCCAACTCTTTGAAGCCAGGAGGATTCCTCATTTCTTACTCACCTAGTATCCCTCAGGTTATGGATATGGTCAATACAACACGGTCTCAGGGTATATTTGTCCATATCAAGACTGTTGAGAATATCCAAAGAGAGTGGGAAATCGATGGCAGAAAGGTAAGGCCCGTTACTACACAGAATGTGCACACCGGTTTTCTAAGTTTTTTCAGAAAGATTAATTAAATACAATGCTCTTGCGCATGCATGTACTTTGAATTAGTGAGGGAGCAGGAACGACTGCGAGAGCTTGCACATCATGCAGATGAAAGTGCTGTTGAAGTTCTTGAGAAACAGTACACCCAAATATACAATGAAATAAACAGCAAAGATATCGCTGACATTGATAAAAATACCTCATGCCTATTTTTCTTTCATAACCATAACCTCGCTTATTATTGCTGGAAAAAACTTTTCCTTGAGGGGAAATTAGGAGAAGGAAATCTTTTACTGCATTTCGACAGCCATCGAGATTTTGACGTACCAGATGCACATCAAAAAAACATGTTTATGCAATACGCTTCCGGTAAAATAAGCTTGAGGGAATACTGCCTTACCCATCTTTGGATCACTGATTATATGTACCCTGCAGTTACCGAGGGCCTAATAAACGAAATTATCTGGGTTGAACCAGACCACCTTAAATTAGGGATTGGCCCACAGCTGCTTCCCAAAACATTTTTTGATATTGGCCAGGGAGGATTTACCTCAAGGAAAGGCGTGCCTCTCACGCCTCTGCATCTGGCTGATATCATCGTACCTTCCTTCAAAAAGGAGGTTATTCTCAATATAGATTACGACTATTTCAGCTGCAGAGCTGAACCGAAGTATGTAGCAACTCACGCAGAGATTACAGATTCCATTCAGAAGCTTTCGAGATTCATCAGCAGCATACGATCCAAAACAGTCACTGTTTCTATCTCACCGGATTATGTGCCCCTTGAACAGATTGATTTTATCGATTCAAATCTCAGAAAGGCCTTAGAAAAATCTTGAGTAGACACATTCATCCTTATCCGCATAATAATGCTTTTTGAGTGTAGTTTCATGAGATAAACCAAGTTTTTCATAAAATCTTCGAGCTCTTTTATTTTCTACATGAGTCAACAAATAAAGTTTCCTCATCCTAAAACCATATTTTTTATATTCGGCATCAGCTGATTTCACCAAAGCATCGAACAGTTGTTTTGCAACCCCCTTACCCCTATATTCTGAGAGAACTGCAATCCTATCTAGCTCACATACCATATGCTTTGGCAATCCATGCATCTGCCAGGAGGTTATTCCTGCTACTTTCCCCTTTTCCACTGCAACTATATACCTATACTGTTTTTTGACCTCTGTCAAAAAAACCTTTTTCCCCTCTTTATTGGAGTCAATATTGTAGCATTCTTTCAGCACAACAGAGATTTGTTCTGCGTCTACTAATGTGGCATTCCTGCATTTCATTCTATTCCACCGTAACACTCTTAGCCAGATTCCTTGGCTTATCAACGTTGCAACCCCTTTTTATTGCTATATAATAGGCCAAAAGCTGGAGCGGGATCACTGCCAGAAGTGGACTTAAAATATATGAGTTTTCAGGGACATATAAGTTATGGTCTGCAATCTTCTTAACTTCCAAGTCACCTTTAGTCTCAATTGCAATAACTATGCCACCTCTTGATTTGACCTCTTCGATATTGCTTAGGACCTTTTTGTATGTCCGATTGTCCTTCGTTGCAATGACGAAAACCGGCATTTCTTTATCAATCAAGGCTATTGGTCCATGCTTCATTTCAGCAGCAGGATACCCCTCAGCGTGTATATACGATATCTCTTTAAGCTTCAGCGCTCCTTCGAGGGCTATAGGATAATTTATGCCTCTTCCCAGATACAGTGCATTGTTTTTCTGGAACAGCTTTCCTGCATGCAGTTCTACATATCTCTTTTCTTCCAAGACGGCCTGCATCTGCAAGGGGAGTTTCCGCAGATCCCTCACCCTATTGGCAACCTGGTCCTTAGGCAAGATCCCTCTTATTTTTCCAAGGTACACGGTAAGCATGTACAATACAACTAGCTGAGCGGTGAATGCTTTGGTTGAAGCAACGCCGATCTCAGGCCCCGCTCTTGTGTATAACACGCTGTCGGATTCCCGGTCTATAGATGAACCTTTCACGTTGACGATCGAAATTATGGTTGCCTTTTTCTTCTTGGCCTCTTTGATGGCTGCTAATGTGTCAGCGGTTTCTCCGCTTTGTGAGATAGCAAGTATCACGGTACCTTCTTCAATCACCGGATCCCTATACCTGAATTCTGACGCATATTCCACCTCAACCGGGATGCGCGTCAATTCCTCCAGCATAAATTCACCGACCAACCCAGCGTGCCAACTGGTACCGCATGCCACGATTATTATCCGTTTTATGGCTTTGATTTCTTTATCATTCAGGCCTAATTCGTCTCCCAACAAGATGTCAGAATCTTTTACCCTTTCCTGAATGGTTTCGGTGATGGATTGGGGCTGTTCGAATATCTCTTTGAGCATGAAATGCTCAAAACCATGCTTTTCTGCACTGTCAGCATCCCACTCGATGGTCTCAATCTTTTTCTTGACAGGCAGACCAGTTAGCTTACATACCTCAACCGAACCTTTTTTAAGAACAGCAACCTCTTCGTTGTCGAGGTAAATGACTTTTTTGGTGTGGCTGAGGATTGCGGGAACATCGGATGCAATGAAATTCTCTCCGTCGCCCACACCAATAACCAGGGGGCTTTCTTTCCTCGCCGCAACCATAACCGTAGGATCTTTTTGAGAGATGACGCCAAGCCCATAGGTTCCTTCCACCTCTTTCAAGGCATGTATAACTGCCTCCTTGATATTTCCTTTAAAATGGTCTTCAATGAGATGTGCAATTACTTCAGTATCAGTATCAGAAGAGAATCGATGGCCTTTTTTCTTAAGAGCTTCTTTGAGTTGGACATGATTCTCGATGATCCCATTGTGGATGATGCAAAAGTTACCTGAACAATCTGTATGGGGATGGGCATTCTCTTTTGTCACTTTACCGCACGTTGCCCATCTGGTATGCGCAATACCGATTGTACCTTTCATCTTGCTGAGAGACATTTTTTTTTCTACATCATCAATCTTGCCCACATCTTTCTTGAGCTGAAGAACCCCCTTGTGGATGGTAGCCAGACCTGCGGAATCATAGCCCCTATACTCAAGTTTTCTTAATCCATCTAATAATATCTCAACTGCTTCCTTGTTTCCTATATAACCAACAATGCCGCACATACCAATCTCACAAAACCCAGGTAAATATTTAAATATTCCTATAATATAGTCATGGCATGGCTGTGGGATTCTGGATATGAAAAGAGAGATCAGGGTCATGGGCATTGACGATAGCCCCTTTACCAAGTTTGGACAGGGGAATACTCTGATTTTGGGGACCATTTTTAGAGGGGGGCTTTTTCTTGATGGCGTTGTTTCCACTACAGCGAGAGTGGATGGCATCAATGCCACTAAAAAATTGAGCGAGATGGTGAACCGGTGTAAGTTTAGGCAACATCTTCAGGCACTCCTGCTTGATGGGATTGCCGTCGGTGGCTTTAATGTGATTGATATCCACGCGCTTTACCAAAAAACAGGAATCCCCGTTATAGTCATAATCAGAAAAATGCCGGACCTACCTCGCATTAAGGGCATTCTTATGGGGCTCGGAAAAAAAGGAAAAATTAGGCTTATTGAGAAAGCAGGCATCCCCATTAAGGTAGGCAATCTCTATGTCCAGTTCTGCGGTATAGAAATTCAAGCAGTAAAGGAAATCCTCTCCATCACGTGCACGAGAAGCCTTATTCCCGAGCCAATACGGGTCGCTCACCTTTTTGCTCAAGGTATTTATTTCGGAGAAAGCAGGGGAGATGCGTAGCATCACTGCAGTGATTTAAGTTCTGCAGAAATATCTCTTGCAGCAGCAGGACGCTTTACAATCGGCGTACCTTCTAATTGAGGAAGTTCATCTTCATAGCTTGGTCTTTTTTCCTCGTAGAGGACCCCAATCGCAAGCTTATCAGTCTGCATCGCCAGCTTTATGGCACTGAACTTATCGGCGGTATTATGAGAATCGTCAATCTTGACAACTCTTTCTTTGAACCAGTCATAGGTATTCAGTTTATTGAAGGTAACGCATGGCTGGTATATGTTCAAAACAGAGAATCCCCTATGCTGCATTGCTTTGACCATAAGTTCTGACAATCCTAATAGGTCTTGGGAGAATCCTCTGGCTACAAAGGTTGCTCCTGCAGACAGCGCAAGCAAAAGCGGATTTGCGGGCACTTCAATTACTCCTCCTGGTGTCGATTTGGTCTTATACCCCTTTAAGCTGGTGGGAGATGTTTGTCCCGTAGTAAGCCCATATGTCTGATTGTCATGTATCAGGAGAGTTATATCCTGGTTTGCTCGGCATGCATGCAGAAAATGATTGCCCCCTTCACCTAAACAGTCACCATCTCCAGCACTTACCACTACTGGCAGATCCTTATTCACCATTTTAGCAGCTGCGGCAACGGGAAGAGCTCTTCCGTGCAATCCTTCAAATGAATATGTTTTGAGGAAATCACTCATGTGCCCATGGCATCCTATGCCGTATACAAATAAAACATCATCAGGACCCAGGTTTAACTTTATGAGCGCTTTCTTTACAGCTGTCCAAATACCAAAATTACCGCATGCAGGGCACCAGGTGTTTTGCAGCTTGTTGAAGTCACCCATTGATACCATTTATTTCACCAATTGTTTGACCTTTTCTACAATATCCTCTGGGTAGAATGGTCTTCCATCATATTTTAGGTATTTTTCTTTTATATCAAGGCAGGTATGCTCTGCGATGAGCGAACCAAGTTGAGCTGTCTCATTGCCTTCTATCAGTATAATCTTCTTTGCAGCTTTAATGAATTTTGAGACTTGTTCAGACGGAAATGGGTTAAGGCAGATAACCTGCATCGCATTTACTTTTATACCTTCTTTCTGGAGCCACTCTATAGCCTGCAATACTGGCATTTTAGTGCTGCCCCACATCATGATGCTTATTGTAGCATCCTTATCGCCATACACTTTCGGCAGCGGCATTTCTTTTGCAAAGAGCGCGAATTTTCTTGCTCGCTTTGTTCTTTGTTCCATTGCATCCTTGGCGCTTTCCGATTCACTGCCAACCTCATCGTGTTCATAAGAATTGCCCAAAAAGGCACATCCCTTCTGGCCAGGAATGGCTCTTTCAGAAAGGCCGTCTTCAGTAATCTTATATCGCTTATAGTCTACCTGTTTGGCTGCTTTCTCATCAGTCAGCAATTTCCCCCTTTCTATCTTTACTTTTGATGCGTCAAAAGGAGGTATCGATATGTTGCTTTCTGCTATGTACTTATCTGAAAGCAAGAGAACAACTGTCTGAAACCTTTCAGCTAAGTTTAATGTTTTCCATCCCCATTCAAAACTTTCTTCTATATCTCCTGCTGCAAGTATAATCCTCGGAAAATCATCCTGGCCTGCTCCTCGTACCAAACGGATGTCTCCTTGGCCAGTCCATGTGGGAATTCCCGTAGCAGGCCCAGGCCGCATGACATTAACTATAACAACTGGTGTTTCGCTCACCCCAGCAAGCCCTACTGCTTCTGTCATCAGGCAAAATCCACCGCCAGAGGTTGCGCACATAGAACGCGCTCCTGCAAATCCGGCGCCAACTGTCATATTCGCTACACTAATCTCATCCTCAGCATGTTTGACAACGACCCCATGCTTTGGCCCTTCTTTAACCATGTAATGCAGCACACCAGTGGACGGTGTCATAGGGTAGCCAGCATAAAATTGGACACCGCCTGCAATGGCACCGAGGGCCAGTGCCTCTGCTCCCGAAGCAAATATTTTCTGATGAGGCTTCACTTTTGGCAGTTTTTTTTCGAATGAGAAATTCTGTTTAGCATAATCATACCCAGCCTTGGCAGCCTTTTTGTTCGCATCAGCAACCGCCTTTCCCTTTTGACCAAAAGTGTCTTCAATCAAGGTGAACAGCACGTTGAGGTCAATATCCAATAATGCCAAAGATGCTCCTAACGCAATATTATTTTTCATCACATCCAAGAGTTCATTTTCCTTTATTATTTGTGCCCACGGCATGCCACAAAGCCTATATCTCTTAAATTCATCTGGATTGAGCTCCAAAGCTTCTTTATCATATATCACTGCAGCACCATCGGCCAATTCTTCCTTATGCCTATCGATGGTATTCTTATTTAGTGCAACTAGGATATCTACCGGCCTTACCTGGCAGTAGATTTTGTTATCGCTCACTCTTGTCTGGACTGTATTATGGCCTCCTCTGATTAGGGAAGGGTATTCAGAATAATTGAACGCATTGAATCCGGCGCGCATACACGATTTGGCGAAGAGAAGGCCAGTTGTCATGATACCAAAACCAGCTTCTCCCCCAATTTTCCATTGTATGTCTATCATTTTAATACTTAAGTTTGACTGTTCCTCCTTTTATTTTGCATTGGCAGCACAAGCGATTGTTACCTTCTATACCCATATTTTTTTCCGCTTCGCTTGGTTCGGTGAGATTTTCCATACCTTCGTCCACTTCCACGAGGCAGGTGCCGCATACGCCATCCTCACAACCAAAGGCTATGCCTAGGTCTTTGCAGGCGTCCTTAATCTGGTCTCCATCAGCCACCTCTCTTTCCTGGTCATCAAGCACTATCTTTGCCATTCATATCCCTCCACTAAAACAGAACGTTTAGCCCCTTTTTTAAACTTTTTGCTTAAATTTAACTTGCATTGAGTGCTCAGTTATAGTAATACTTTTCTTTGCCTTTTTGTTCCCTGTCTTTGACGCTTCCCGGTTTGTTTATCCTTGGCCTGCCTGATTCTTCATCCCTTCTTAAGGTAATTTCTACGTCCTTAAGCAGAGAATTCATCCCTTCTTCCATAGACAAAGGACCCTTTTCAGTCCCGAGAATTGCAGGTTTGCCGCTAAAAACTATGGCCCTATCAGAGAGGTAGTCAATGAACAGGAGGTCGTGGTCTACTACAATTATGGAGAAGCTGCCTGCTTGCGCCACATTCTTGATTATCTTGGAAACCCGCAACCTTTGTTCCACATCAAGGTACGCTGAAGGTTCATCTAACAGGCAGATATCTGCTTTTTGCGCCAAAGCAGCCGCAATCGCCACTCTCTGTAGCTCCCCCCCAGACAGTTCGCTCAGCTTCTTAAGATAGAGATCCTTTATATCCAATGGATTTATGAGATCTTTGGTGTGGGTTTTTATTGCTTCGTGCAGAACACCCATAACCAATTCATCAGAGTCAGCCTCAAGTCTCTGCGGTTTGTACGATACTTTAAGCGACCCATCTACTGCACCGGTATCCGGTTTCTCAACGCCAGCAAGCAGCTTTATGAAGCTGGTCTTACCAATACCATTCTCTCCGATAATGCCTACGATCTCATTACGGTTTACTGAACCTGGAGAGGCTTTCAACTGAAATGAACCAAGCTTCTTGGTCATCTCAGGCCACTGTGTCAGGATATTTTCCTTCCCTTTTTTCGATGCGGGTTTTACCTCGAATTTAATCTTATGGTCCCTGAATCGAATATTATCTTCTTTAATGTACCCCTCTAAATAAGAATTGATGCCTGCCTTTGCTGATTTCAGCTGAGAAACTACACCATAGGCTCCCTCTTTTCCGTACATGATATGGATGAGGTCAGCCAAGTAGTCCATGACAATAAGGTCATGCTCTATCACCATGACTGCTACGTCTGGGGCAACCAAAGAGCGCAAGAACTGCGCAATTCTCAGCCTTTGTTTGATATCCAGATAGGAAGAAGGCTCATCGAAGATATACACATTCGCTTTTTTCAAAACTGTTGCTGCAATCGCCACTCTCTGCAGCTCCCCTCCAGAAATTCTGCCAATGTCGTTATCTAAAATGTGTTCAAGCTCAAGATCATTCACTACGCTGTCAAGTTGATTCTTTTCGTCAACCTTTTGCAGCAATTCCCTCACCACACCTTTCACTTTTTTGGGTATAAAGTCCACATGCTGGGGCTTATAGGAAATGACCACCTCTTTGTTTGCAACTTTTTCAAAAAATGACTGCGCTTCAGTCCCTTTAAAATACTCGATTAATTTCCTGTAATCGGTCTTTTTTGCTGTTAAATCCCCCAGATTAGCCTCTAAGACACCGGCAAGTATTTTGATTGCAGTGGATTTTCCGATGCCATTGATGCCCACAATGCCCACCACTTTCCCGAACATGGGAATGGGCAGGTCAAAAAGTTCAAATTCATTTTTTCCATACCTGTGGATCGGCTCTTTGGAAAGATGTTCTGGCAAGTTTATGACCTTAATTGCCTCGGGAGCCGCATTGACGCATATGCCACATCCGATGCATGAGGGTTCATCTATCAGAAGCTTTGAGCCTTCAAAGTACATGCATTCTTCTCCTTTCCGGTTGACTGGGCACAAGCTCGCAATATGCTTTTTTCGATCCATATCCTTAAGCTTGGTGTTGTCAACGATTGCTATTCTGTTCATATGGTTTTGAGGTTGGTTTAAGGTTAATAAAGGTTTTCAATAATTTTAAATAGATATTCTCATTCTTCCGGTTCATGAATTGCAATGTGTGTAACCGGAAAATAGAAATGACCTTCCTTGGTAAAATTAAGGGGACCATTATTCGGAAACAAGGATCAGGGAAGCACTACACCATCTGTCCCGAATGCCAGGAGAAGCTGAAGACAAAAGAAGAAATTCTGCAAAATCTTAAATAGGATATACTACTCTTACCATGTTCGCGCCTCTGTAGCATTGCAGCCTAGGGACGCTTTGAGACTTTGGTCTCTAACCCTTCAAGGTCTTCGACGCTTGAAGTTCGTCCGATAGACCCCCTGGGTCCATTACTTCGCAATGGCCCTAAACTTAATAAAGAGACAAAAAATTTTATTTGCAGTGCCTCCGTAGCATAGTAGCTATTGCATCTGCTTCGTAAGCAGAGGGTCAAGGGTGCAACTCCCTTCGGAGGCTTATATTCTATATAAAACCTGCATAGAATTCACGGCAATTTGAAGACGGTTAAACACAAAATTTTTATATTTCTTCCCCATTCTCTTTTGGGCGACAATGGCGTACGCTGCATCTTTTTCTCTGGGAACATCATACAGTGATACCGCTGAGAAAGTGAAGAGCAGGGTTGCTCAAGTGTCTGGTCTTCATGTGCCTACCCTAAGACTCTATTTACCCTCAGACATGGACCCTCGTTTGTTGGAGATGGATCTGGATCATGATTTACTCGCAGGCTTTTCCACCACCACCACGTTCCGTATACCTTTCCAGGGGGATGAGCATTTTGATAGTTTTAGAAAACATGCAATGCATGATGTACGGTATGTCCCCCCCAATATCTTGGCTGTAGAAGGGATACGCTTGGATCTATCTCCTGGAACACCGGATGGCACCTCTCTATTTTTTACCCATTTTCTTGAGGAGTGCGTAGAAAGAATGTTAAGAACCTATGCTGCAGAGAACGCTAGCGTGCATGTACGTGGTCCGTTGAGATCTCAACCGGCCCAATCACCTTATTTTGAGGTTATGCCCACTAAAAATAGCCGACTTTATTATGTTTCCAGTACCCGTATCCCCGGCACTGATCCATATACATTCTCAGTCTCGATAGAGTATCAGGGAGATCTTCAGAAAATGGTTGAGCTTGCCATGAGTGAAATCAGACAAGGAAAGTTTCCTGGTCTTACAGAACTGTTTTTGGCCGCACAGGAACATACGTTCGTAGAGGGTCCTGATTTAGTCGCCGATGGCCCACGTCAGACACTCCAGTATATGATCCATCAAGATGTCTTGGCTCGTCAGCCCAGGGGGGTTATCCAGATGGTTTTGTTGGAATACTGCTTCCGTCCTGTAATGCTGGTAGGTGAGGAAAGAGTTAAAAAGAGATAAGGATTTTTCTTGTGTATGAAATACGCATACTTTTCCCGTGCCATCTTCATAAGCTGGTTTTGCAGCATCCGGGATTGCAAGTTTTGCTACTTATCCTCAAAGGAGAACCAGAGTCCAATCAAGGATAGACGCAGCCTGCCTTCAATTCTTGCAGAAGCGCTTGTCTGCAAGGCGCACGGCTGGCCAATTGAGTTCATAAGTGGTGGCTGCGATACTTACAAAAGCCACGAACTGGCGAATATCATCGAAAAGATTTATGAGATCACAGGCCAGAAGCAATGGCTTAATTTGGGTGTCCTAGACGAACGTAAGCTGAAGATGTTCAAACCATATATTGATGGCATAACCGGAACTGTGGAATGCCTGACTCCAGGATTGCGTGAGTTTGTTGTCCCTTCCAAGCCATTGGATAAGATTGAAGGGATGTTTGAAATTTGTGATAAACTAGGCATTAAGAAAGCCATCACCTTCATTGTGGGATTAGGTGAAACGATCGATGACTTTAAGCACCTTGAAGCGTTTGTGAAAAAACATCATGTTGATAGGATCACTATGTACCGGCTTAAACCAGTCAAAGGAACCTATTACGAGAATGCCAAGGGGCCATCAAGCGAGTATTATCTAAGTTGGATCAGGAAAACAAGGGAGGCATTCCCCTCAGTTGAACTCATTGCAGGCATGTGGCTTACTCATTTGGATGAAGTACACCTGCTTTTTGAAGCTGGGGCAGATGCAGTCAGCAAGTTTCCGGCCATCCGAGAGTTTGGAACTGATCATGCTTTCAAAATAGAGGAAGAGGCAGCGAAATCAGGCAGGAAGTTCCAAGGAAGTCTTACCCGCCTAACAGAGATTGACGCAGACAAAGAACTCATGTTTTTCGAATGGGATTCAGAGCTTAAGGGCAAAATCAAAGAGAAACTAACCCAGTACATAGCATTAATGGAATCTAACATACCCAAGCCGCTACCTTACTCATAACGGAGGGCTTCAACTGGTTTCTTACGCATGGCATTTACCGCAGGCGCAACTCCTGAAATTGCTCCAACCAGCGTGGCAAAGAGAATCCCACCGATTACCACATAGGGTGAGACAAGCGGAGACAGAAAACCCCATCCTGCAGTTTTGAGTATGGCACCGGTTGCTGCAGTGATCAGCCACCCCAGTGCTACCCCAATCATTCCAGCAATAAATCCCAGAAAACTTGATTCAAACAAGAAAATATGGAATATTTCTGAGTTCCGTGCACCAATGGATTTGATGATGCCTATCTCTTGTACACGCTCCAGGACAGACGTGACCATGGTGTTTGCGGTGTTCACTGCAGAAACTACGACCGATATAAGCGCGATGAAAAATACAAATAGGGAAATTCCACCTAAGACTGCACCAAATGCTTCGACCTGATCCTGGAATGATGACACAAAAAATGTCTCTTGCCCTTCTTCTTCATTCCTTTCCTTTCGGAGAGACTTCTCTACTCTATCAATTGTAGCATCCAGATCTTTCAGGCTTGCCTGTCCTACCAGCACGCTATAATTTTCAGAATCAGGAAACAACTTCTTGAAACCTTCTTTAGTAAGGTATACTTGAGAATCATCAGGGGGACTTCCTACTGATTCATAAAACCCAACTATAGTGAACTTCTCGTCGTTGATTAGGATCTTGTCATTTATGCCTAGCGGCTTATGGAATATCTTGTCTGGTTCGTGGTAGTTATACCCCAGGGTAACCTTGCTAACTTCTCCTGATTCGAGATCTCTTCCTCGATCAATCCCGATGCCAAAGGATTCAAACATAAGCCTTAGTTCTTCAGGATCCCCCCCAGCCACAAACGTATACCTGACTGTGGAATCTTGTTCGACTTTTACCGTCTCTGAGAAGTAACCTATACCCTCAATGACTCCTCGAGTAGACTTCACTGCATCGAGGTCATCCTCACTGAATCCGACTTCACCTGTTCCGGGAGCTCCGACGCCTTTTCCGTAGATCAAGAATTTGTCTGCTGAACCGCCGGTAGCCAAATCATTGACATACTTGAAAAGACCCAGCCCAAAGCTGACAAAGATGAATATAGTAGTCACTCCGATAAAGATAGATAAGATAGTCATGAAGCTGCGTGATTTCCTCTGATTGAGATTCCTCAACGAGTACTGAATGTTTTCTTTAGATATCATCTTAACCCCGCAATGCATCTACCGGATGCTGCCGAGCTGCGTTCATCGCAGGCACAATGCCCGCAACTGATCCGATGATAAATGTACCAAACAATGTGAATATAATTATCATAAAATTGATTTTTGGTACTGCTTGCGAACCAATCATGGCATTTATAGCTAAGGTACCAACGAAGGCTATTGTCTCACCTATCACTGCTCCAGACAAACCACCCACAACACCCATCAGTCCGGCCTCTATGAAGAACTGGTAAAATATGTCGCTGTTTCTGGCCCCTATGGATTTCATAATCCCTATCTGGGACTTCCGCTCAAGCACTGCAGTAGTCATCGTGTTTACGATTCCAATTGCTCCGATGATGATTGATATCGATGCAATTAATGCCACAAAAATCTGCACGCCTGTCAGAACTTGGTTAACCTGATCGAGTGCTGCTTGGGGTGTCTGCACCTCAAAATCCTCTTCTCCGATCTTGACATCCCTGCGCTGGCGCAGCTCTTTTTCAATCTCAGCAGTCGCCTCCTCTATAAGATTCTTATTCTTTACTTGGACTGCAATGACATCCACCCTGGTAGGATCATCCATAAGCTCTTTGAGCGGATCATCGTTCATCAACACTATGTTGTCGAAAATAAAACTACCCTTTCTTTCCATAATACCCACAACTTCGAAGTTAGTATTATCAACCTCAACGATGTCTCCTGTTTTTATGCGCTTGCCCAGACCAACCGCATTGACACCGAAATTGTAACCAAGGACAACTTTCTTGTTATCACCATCTTTGAGCATCCTTCCTTGAGCTGCCTCAGCATCGATCGCTTCATACACAAACTTCCGATCGTCACCATCGGGGATGTTGGTAGCGATGCCGAAGGCTGATCGATCATTGAATGTCAACCGTCCTTCTTCCAGAATTCGGGGAACAGATCTTCTTACTGAAGGAAGCCTCTCAATGGCATCAACGTCTTCTTCGGTTAGTGGATCAACAACTCCTGAACCAGGAGGACCATATCCGGTCAATCCGCCCGCTTGCACGCTAATCACTTCAGTTGAGCTGATTCCGAACTGCGATGTTATGGCTATTTTGAGCCCTTCTCCCAAACCGATGAGAGCTACTACTGATGTCACGCCTATGAATATGCCTATCAGGGTCAGCCAGCTTCGTAACTTTTTGTGGGTGAGGTTGTCCCAGGCAAACCTTAGATAATCCTGTAGCATATTATCTCTTCTTTTTTCTTTTTCTGTACCTAAAGAAAAGGAACAGGCCAACTGCTATGATCACAATTACTACAAGCATACCTACAAAACCATTCCCCTGGGCAGCTCCGTACTGCCTTGCTTCGGAACCTGAATAGATTGGCAATTCTACATCAAAATGTTGCGTGTAGTCTTCATTGAGAGCATCTTTATATTGCATTGTTACCGGCAGGACAGCCTTTTCCCTGCTTTTAGCTACATACAGGTCAAAGTCGACTGTTTCATAATCATCTGAATCGATCTTGCCTATGTAGGATTCTTTGGAACTGGTCACCTTTACTGGATTCTTGTCTTCAACAGAGACATACACGAACTTCACATTGCTGGTGCCTTTGTTAATGAAGCGTAAAGTAGCGGTTCCTGATGTGCCTCCTGTTTTTATCGTAGTATCATCGAGGTTCACAACCAAGTCAGGCGTGTCACCGATGACAATGCCGATGACCACACTTTTGCTGTAATTAGTCCTGAGTTCGTCAGAGTAGGCAATGGTCAGCGGTACCTTGTATACATTCGATTCAGCGTCAGGATCTGCGGCAAGTTCAAACGTGACAATTTGCGTCTCGCCTGGCTCCATGCTTTGGATAACCTTTTCGTTTGATGAGCCGATTGGTGAGAAAGGATATTCAGTTGTCACCACCGTTGTTGTGGTTACTTTAGTTGTATGAAGCTCGAGGCTGACTTTAATGTCCTTAAGCAATGAGTCTGCCAGATTCTTGATTTTGATCTCAAGAGGCGTCCTGCTACCTGGCGCCATAGGTTTAGTTGTTACTGATTCAACTGCAATGATTGCATCATGGGTCTCTATATCTATGGAGAAGGGTTCAGGTTTGTACCAGATATCTTTAACCTTATACCTGATCTGTATCTCATTTGAGCCTTCAACTGCATTATCAGCAACCCTTACTTTATACTTGACGATGACTGCTTTAGCGTCTGTTTGCCTGCCTTGTAGGGTACCAATGTCCTGTTCTGCTGCTTCTCCTTCTAGAGAGAAGGGATAGGAAGGCAGGAGCTCCATTGTCACATCGTCTGCGGAATCTGCGCCCCAGTTCTCCACCATAAACCTGAGTTCGACCAGCGATCCAGGCTCAGCTGGATCCGGCCTTTGATTGATTAGGGTAATGTTGATGTAGTGAGTGCCTGCGGCCGCATTCGTGAATACCGGTGTAGCAGCATAGGCAGTTATTGAAACAATAACCATCCCCAAGATCCATAACAGGTTTTTCATGTGCATCACCTTTGTTTTATTGTTTTGACTACTCTACCGTCCCGTAAAACCTCAACCCGATGCGCATGTTTTGCGACTGATTCATCATGCGTAACCAGAATTATGGTTTTGTCTTCTTTCTTATTGAGCACTTCTAGGAAATCCATGAACTTCTTTCCTGTTTCTGAATCCAAGTTGCCTGTTGGCTCATCTGCCAGTATCACTTCAGGATCGTTTGCCAAGGCTCTGGCTATGGCAACTCGTTGCTGCTGCCCTCCAGAGAGCTCATTTGGCTTATGATTGAGCCTATCTGCCAGACCAACCATACCCAACAGATATTTTGCCCGTTTTACCCTTTCTTCGATAGGCTTGTTCTGAAATGCCATAGGCAGGGTCACATTTTCCAGTGCAGATAAGGTAGGTATAAGGTTGAATTTTTGAAATATGAAACCGATGCGCCTTCCCCGTATTTGAGCGAGGTCAGATTCAGGCAAATGGGCAATGTTCTGCCCATCCAAGTAAATAACCCCTTTGGTAGGAACATCAAGAGCGCCTACCATATTCATGGCAGTTGATTTCCCTGATCCAGAAGGACCCATGACGGCAACAAATTCTCCATCACGAATGGTTAGATTGAGGCCTCTTAGTGCCGGCACTTCAACCTTTCCCATCTTGTAAATCTTCCATACATCATCTAATTTAATTATGGTGTTCCTCATTTTGATAGTATAATATCTCCTTTGTTGTTTATCATGAATCTCAGCTTGTCCCCCCTTTTCCACCCCTTCGCAAGAACCAGGCCTTTGGGGATGGTGATGATAAATTGCTTTTTGTTGGGAAATTGGAGGGTTGATTTATTAGACATACATTTATTTTAACATATAACTACTATTTAAGCTTTTTTATTTTATTAAATATTAAAATATATTTAATTTTATATATAATTAATATTTTTATCATTTTTGTTTCCCAAACATTTAAAAATGGTGCAATACTTTCTTCGAGTTATGAAAAAGCAACAGAAATCAAAGTTTATAGTCCTCTTTATCTCATTCATCATGATCAGTTCAGTCTTTGCTGTTATTTTCTATGGTTTTCAGACTAACACGAGCTCTTTAAGATATAATAACATCAATTTTGCCAATGAAAATGGCGTTTGGCATGCGACCATAGAAGGCAAAAGAATGACCTTCGATTTCCATCCGCTTGAGGTGGAATCCATACCACTTGAAGAGGAAGCTCTTTCCCTTTTGCAGTCTCCCCAAATTGATTTTACCTATGATGTTGACAATCTGTATAAGACTGCCATAGCTGAAGTTGAGTTCGCTTTGGAGAGGTCTGTTCCAGAAACTTTCTTTACAATAGGTTTTACCACAGTAAATGCGTTTAACAAGCCCGTCTTTACGTGTGATACAGCTACTGAAACAGTTCCCGTATTATATGCCCTGACTGGCAATGAAACAAAGATATATGCGGAAGGCAATTGCATCATTCTGGAAGGGAATAATGAAGATGGGTTCAGGCGCCTGAAGGATCGTTTAGTATACTCCCTACTGGATGTGATATAAGTGGAGGAGTCAGAAAAGAAAATATCTGATAAAGTACTCATTTTCACCATTTTGCTTATTGTGCTTTTGCTTGTTGTTGTCTTTTCCATACAATTTTTTGTAAAACAGGAAACTCCCCTAACCATCGATGATCTACACGCTCTCAACTTGCAGGGCAAGCTTTCTCAAGATCAAGGGTATGTCCAAAATGGATACAGCTTTGTGAATGTTGATGGGTTTTGGTATACTGAGTTCAATTCGCAAAGCGCCAAAAACATTTATTCTTTGAACTTCCGCTATGGACCTCGTGAGGTTGCTGATGTACCCTTTGAAGGCAGGCTTAATGCAACCTTATTTAATGATGCTCCATCTTATCATGTAACTTTCAATCCTACGGGCTTTGATGGCGATTTCACCTATGTTACTCTGGCTGTCAGCGACTTGAATGAGAATATGATCAAAGTCTTCCAGAAAATACCCATTGCAGCCTGCGACCGCAACGAAACATATGCTTGCAGCAATAGACCCATCGTGACATGCAACTCCAGTTCGGTTGTATTCTACATGATGGAAGCTCTAGAGCCTTCAGTTGTTATAGATGATAATTGCATCATGCTAAAAGGAACAGGCTTAGACTTAGTAAAGTCAGTAGATAAGCTACTCTTTACTTTCTACAACATACAATGAGCCACTATTTTTCAGAAAAACAGGAAACTCCCCTTAATCTAAGAAAGGTAAAGGCACTCTTGCGCAAGCACGAATTTGATTTTTTCTCTGGGTCTGGCGTTTTTTCCAAGGACCATATTGACAAGGGCTCTGTTCTCCTGGTCAATTCAGTCTCAATTCGAGATGGCTGGAATGTCCTTGATTTGGGGTGTGGTATTGGGGTAGTAGGTGTTGTTGTCAAAAAATTGTTCCCTACCACCAAGATTTTATGCACTGATGTGAACAAACGAGCTATTACGCTTACTCAGATGAACTTTACATTACATAAACTTGAAGCTGAGGTGCGGTTGTCAAATTCGTTCGAGAAAATTCCGGAGAGATTTGATACCATAATAGTCAATCCTCCCCAAAAGGCAGGAAAGGATGTGTGTTTCTCTATGATTGAGCAGTCAAAGGAGCATCTTTCCGAAGGCGGCCTGCTGCAGCTCGTTGCACGGCATCAGAAAGGCGGCAAAGAACTCGAAAAAAAGATGAAGGAAGTGTTCGGAAATGTCGAAACATTGGCTAAAGGTGGCGGGTATAGGGTTTACTGTAGTGCAAATAGAATGCTTTAAGGGATATTCTTTGGTGTAGTGCGGTAGGGAAGGGGGATTTAACAGTCGGTGATTTTGCATATTCTGTTTGAATTTCACTTTTTATAAAGAATCTTCTAAGAAAGCGCGTTACATTTATATAACATCATGATTAAATCCATTGCATGAAGGTTAGCTGCATTATTCCCGCGTATAATGAACAATCAACGATCGTCCGTGTCATCGCTGTAGTCAAAAAAGTCAAAGCTATCAATGAGATCATCGTTGTCGATGATGGTTCCACTGATCAGACTTATGAGTATGCGAACACACAGGGAGTGAAGGTTTTTAAACATCCTAAGAATCGGGGAAAGGGAGCGGCAATTAAGACCGGTATGACTCATTGTAAAGGTGATTTTATTCTATTTATTGATGCAGATATTACTAATTTAGACGGTAATAAAATAATTAACATGATAATCCCCTTAAAATCAAGAAAAGCCGATGTCGTTATTGGTACATACAAGTTTAATAGAACAGGGGCTAAGTCTTTCCAGACGTTAGTCTGGTAGATGAATGCCCCTTTGAGTTGCGGAGCAACTCACCTGTTCTCTATGATATACCTTGCCACTTGCTCAGCACTTACATGTCCTGCGGTTCCGCAATAA
>DATDXC010000038.1:0-65089 GCA_035289425.1 Candidatus Nanoarchaeia archaeon | reverse complement strand
GCAGCCTTAGGTCAAACCTAATCCAATCAAATAGCGAACTGACAAGAGGGATGACTCCTCCGGAGAATGTCAGTTATTGCACTTCAGAATGAAAGATTTGAAGCTGCTAACCCGAATGATAATGAGACTTTCTACAGAGCCTCTGATAGATAGGGATTATAATGCAGAATTGACTGTCTGCGTCCCAGCACTAGCACCAGACTTTTTTGCAGCCTGTTGACGCATTCTTACTTCAGTAGCTCTCACCACAATCTCTAATTCAGCTTCAGTATTGCCTATAAAATGGTATTCCTTGTATAGTAACCACGGAATCCGCTTTTAAACCTTGTATAGAATATCCTTGATGTCATCCAGCACAATATCAGCTTCGGTTTCCTGGCCGCGGGTATTCCCATATCGTGCAAAGCAGGTCTTGATTCCAAGCTCTTGTGCCCCTTTGATGTCCCGCTGAGGCATGTCCCCTACCATCAGGCACTCTTCTGGCTGGACATTCAGTTTCTTAAGTGCAGCCATAAAAGGCAGCCTATGGGGCTTTAGTCTACCAGTATCCTCATAAGTAACAACAACGTCAAAGAAGTCAGCTATCTTCATCGAAGCGAGACGTAACCATGCCTTGAGCCTTGGCGCATCCGTAACAATGCCTAACTTCAGTCCTTTGCCCTTCAGCTGGAGAAGGGTATATTGGGTATGGGGGTATGGTTCCAAAAACCCAGTCCGCATCTTCCGATATGCTACAACCCCGTAAGCTAAGATCCGGTAATCGACCTTGCCGATTACCTTGATCAGAAATTTCTGGAATATCTTGGGATCTTCCATACCATGCTCGTCATACAACTCAAAAAGGATCTTAAGAGCAGCATCCTTCTTCACGTGAAGACCTGCATCGATCATAGAGTCGATTGCAGCCTCACAACTTAGTTTCTTCATCTTCATGAAATCGATGAGAGTGTTGTCCAAGTCGAAAAGAATCGCTTTGATCATGCTATGGAAGAAAATGGCTTCATTTAAATAACTTACTTGAATCAGACAAGGTATAGGCGGACTTAATCAACAACAATGGCGCACATTAACAAGAAACAGTGTATAGAAGAAAAAAGCCCAGGAGAAAAATCAAAGAGGGGGATTATTAACCTGGGCAAAGAGAATATCTCTTTACTACCATATAGTAGCACATATCTAGTATATAAATGTTTCTATTTTTTACTACTGAAAAGGTACATTTTTAGCTATCTGAGGATAAAGAAGTCTACGGGGATACATTTGGTCAAGGTCAGAACTGACTAATTGGATGTTCGCCTTTCCAGGACACGCCTTATTTTTATTGAAATGGTGATGGGGCAGGATATTGCTTGGATCCACACCATACTTCTGCTGGAGGTATGCAATCAACTCTTCCAGTTTTTTTCTCTGGATAGGCGTTAAAGTTACCTCGCCTCCCTCAGCATCAGTCAGCCTCCCTTCGCATTCAATGCCGATAGAGCCCCTATTATGGCCAGCGCAGTGGTTCGCCACCATATTTTCCTTCACGATCTGCACAACCTCTCCATCCATGTAGATGAAATAATGAGAACTTTTTGGGTTGTTTGCTAAGAAGAATTCCTGCTCTCCACCTGGCCCATTGGTTGATGATACTGAATCAGACAGATGATAGAGGATATTCCTGATGGAACCATTTGAACCAGCTACATGCCATCCTCCAGTCAGATGTATCCGATCAACTCCCGGCCAGGTGAATGCATCAACCTGAGGCCGTTCACCGATATCTGGCACTTTTATCCGTGTAAACAAGAGGAGATTTGTATAATCAGTTATGCCTGGATTTAATGAAGCTAAAAGCTGGGGAGGTATACCATAATGGGAGGCTATGCTGTTAAAGGTGTCTCCCTTCGCAACCGAATGAAACTGTAGCTTAGCTGGATTGCCTTGCCGAACAGGAGGCTGCGGTGGAGCAGCTTGTGCAACAGGTTCGGCAACCAATACGTAAATCCTCTGTCCAACTAAGATAGTATCTCCTCGAATACTGTTAATCTGCTTCAATTCATCGACAGTCATGCTAAATCGTTGGGCAATTCCGTATAAGGTATCTCCCTTATGTACCTCATACCATGCCTTAGTCCGCTGGATAGGTGGCTTATCGCCAGCTTTGGGTATCTTTAATACTATACCGGTCGGTAAAATACCTTGGGGATCAAGATTGTTTTCTCGAGCTATTAGCTCATAGGCTACATTAAACTTCCTGCCCAGGCCAGACAAAGTATCTCCACTTCTTGTTATGTACTCATTTTGACCAAGCGAATTGGTCGATGAGAACAGGATTAATAGGAAGGCAACTGCAAAAGAGAGTGGCGCCCGGTAGCGTGTTATGACATTCAGCATTCTTTGTTCATGTCCTATTTCAAGTCCATGTTTGCGGATTGCGTATTCTTTGCTTGCCACTTTGCTGATGATCGCCTTCCTGATAGTTTCCTCATTAGGTAAAAGCTCCCAGAAATACCCTATGTGCCCATGAGTAAGCAATACGAGTTCAGAACGCAGTACATCCCTAAGCTGCCTGAGCAAATCCCGCAATGCCAACAAGTAAGTGCTCAAATGCAGCATAGCAGGAGAATCCAGATCCCGGTGTGAACGCTCGGTAATGCGAGCTTCGAGAACTCTGTATAATTGCTTAACCTCTAATCGAATGTCCTCAACAAGATGGAGTTCCTCCCCGATAACAGCTTTAATTGAGTCAGTAGCGAAATTCCTCACGCGGAGTTCCTCAAGAGCAGTAAATCTTTTTTGCTCCAACGCTTCAGCCAGCTGTTCATACTCAGAAATTCTCCGCTCAAAACCCGGCATGGCCATATCCAATCCTCAACCTGAGTACTATAAATATGTTTTGGTAAAGTTTAAATAAACAGGGAAAAAAGGACGTTTTATGAAACAGGTTATCTTAGTAAGGCATGATCTTAAGCTCCCCAAAGGAAAGATGGCTGCGCAGGTGGCGCACGCTTCAGTAGGGGCAATGATAAAATCCCACAAGGACGATGTTTCTAGATGGCATTCAGAAGGCCAGAAGAAGATTGTGCTTAAAGTTGAGGATGAGGAGGAACTGCTCAGGTACAAGCAGCATGCAGAAGATGCTGGCTTAGTTACTTCCCTGATTACCGATGCCGGTCATACCGTAGTTGAGCCAGGAACCGTAACCTGTTTAGGTATTGGTCCCGACAAAGAGGAAAAGATTGACAAGGTAACGGGAAAATTGAAGATGGTGTGATAAGTTTTATAAAACAAAACGTAAAACTGCCTTCTGATGGGCCCATAGCTCAGCCTGGTTAGAGCGCTTGCCTCTTAAGCAAGATGCCGCGAGTTCGAATCTCGTTGGGCCCGTTTTTTAGTTAAGCTTATAAATGAGTTATATTTCTCTACTTATTAATGACAACAGAACTGCCCCTTTACAAACATCTGCGGGGATTGAGAAAGGGAAGAAGAATATCTCAAACTAAGATTGCAACACAAATTAGAGCTACGCAAAGTGCTGTCTCCATGTATGAAACAGGACAACAAGATGCATTGGGAGAGTCAAAGATAAGGGCTTATGCTGCAATAATGCATGTGGATATGGCAAAGTTTCCTGTTTTATCCGGTAAAGGGGCGTTATTTGAAGGGATAGATTTTTATCTGATTCGTTCAGAAACTATTTCTTATATCGGAAGGAAGGGAAGCACTGCAACTTTGGATGATGCATGCTTGGTGCCGACAGAAACCGTTGTCAGAGAAAGTTTTGCCCAAAGAAACCTTACAGGATACCTACGAAGAGTTTACGGTCAGTATAGAAGAAATAATGGATTGGGGCCTGTTCCGTTCCCAAGTGGACTTGAAAAAAAAGCACTAAAAATTCCTTTATATTAATATTAACTCTCCATCAGCTTCTGCAGGGTATCATACGCCCGGATCGCATCATCCTTCTTCAAGATGAGTGTCAGCTCAGAAAGTGTTGACACAATCTCAAACAGGTTGATATTCTCCCAAGCCAGCTTGCGTATGACTGAAAAGACCACACCGGGTGTATGGATAAAATCATCAGAGAAGCGCATAGTCAACGCAACCAAGTTGCTTTCCTTATTCAGTATTTTCTCTGATTTCAAAAACTGCAAGACCTTGTCCTTGTATTTCTCGTTCGTTACTATGCTAACTTCGAAATTGCCCAATATTATGTTCAACGTATCCCCTTTGTCGAAATCAACCATTTCATACAGAGATTTCAGCTTGGTAAGCAGGCCTGGCTTTCGCAGTACGCAGATATCGCAGATATTAGTCTTCATGATTATCTCAGACTTATAGTTAAAAGGCTTCACTCTGCTCTGCTCATCCTCAAGTTCATCAGAATACCTGCGCAAAGCCATCACAATCGCAGAATGCTTGACCTGTTTGTCCAGGTCTTTCTCTATGCCAGCCTTCATCTGCTCTGCAAGATTCCCATAACTGATGAGCTTATTGCCTAATGCTTCCTGCAAAAAAGGTCTTCCCTGGATAAAATGTTTTACAAGATGGCTAACGGTTACCATTTAAATTCCATTTTTTGTTGTAATCCAATAGACTGCGCTTTTTGTCTCCCGACAAAAAGCTGATTGGACAAGTCATGACGCCAAATCCCAAAATTTCCGTTCTACGGAAATTTTGTTGAGATTGTTGTTTTTACACCAAAAGTTTGTCAAATCTCTATTTTTACAATTTGTTACTATATGAACAGAACGTTTAAATAATATATAAGCCTTTTGGTTTAGGTATATGGACATTGCAATAATAGGCTATGGTAAGATGGGCCATACAATTGAGAAGGTTGCGGTAGAGAGAGGTCTCACCGTAACAGTCAAGATAGACCCTGCTGCTCCGGATGCAACCCACAAGGAGATTTCCAGAGAGGCATTGGAAGATGTGGATGTATGCATAGAATTCACCGCACCGGAAGTTGCAGTATCGAACATTAAGAAAATAGCAGAACTGAAGAAAGATATTGTGGTAGGAACTACCGGATGGTACGACCAGATGGCTGAAGTAAAGAGGATAGTGGAGCAGAACGACATCGGATTTATCTACTCCCCTAACTTTTCGATAGGTGTCAATATATTTTTCGAATCGATAAAACATATTTCAAAACTGATGAAAAACGTTGATGCGTACGGTGTTGCAATGACCGAGATCCACCACATTCATAAAAAAGATGCTCCTTCGGGGACTGCAAAGAAGATTGCAGAGATCATAAAAAAACATATAGGCAGGATAGATGATGTTGATATCAAGAGCATCAGAGAAGGAGAGGTCCCTGGCACACATACCGTCACCTTTGAGTCAGGTGCAGACAGGATCAAGCTTGAGCATGAGGCTAAAAACCGCGAGGGATTTGCAGAAGGTGCAGTCATCGCCGCTGAGTGGATAGTTGACAAGAATGGGTTCTTTACCATAGAAGATTTAATGAAAGACGTAATCGGGTGATACCATGGTTGGAGGAGTTTACACAGCAATAATTACCCCATTCAATAATGATGGGAGCATTGACGAACCAGCTTTGAAGAGATTGATAGACTTCAATATAAAAAACAATGTTTCGGGGATTGTACCGTGCGGGACTACCGGAGAATCTCCTACATTGGATCATGATGAACATGACCGGGTCATTGAGCTTACAATCAAGCAGGTCAATAAAAGAGTGCCGGTCATAGCAGGGACCGGCTCAAATGCAACTGCAGAAGCTATTAGGCTGACGAAGCACGCAGAGGAAGCAGGCGCTGACGGCTGCCTGCTGGTGAATCCTTACTATAACAAGCCAACGCAGAAAGGGTTGTATCTGCATTTCAAAGCCATAGCTGATGCGGTAGACTTTCCCTGCATAGTCTACAATATCAAGGGCAGGACCGGTGTAAATGTTAACACTGATACATTGATGAAGCTGGCGAATGACTGCAAGAATATCGTTGCAGTCAAGGAAGCTTCAGGGGACATGAACCAGATAAAAGATGTCCTTGCGCAAAGGCCAGAAGGATTCTCAGTGCTGTCCGGTGATGATGGAATCACATTGGAAGTGATCAAAAATGGCGGCCAGGGAGTTATCTCAGTTGCAGCTAACATAGTTCCAGACAGGATGTCAGCGATGGTTAAAGCAGCTTTAGAGGGGGATATGGAAGAAGCAGAAAAGCTAAACGCTGAATTGGCGCCATTGTTTGAAGTGGAATTCATAGAAACAAATCCTATCCCCATAAAAGCAGCGTTAGCCATGAAAGGCATGTGCAAGGAAGTCTACCGGCTGCCGATGTGTGAAATGGAACCTGCCCATAAGGCTAAACTAAAGCAGGTTTTGAAAGACCTGAAATTTCTGTAGGAAAATTTATAAAGAATCCATCCGTAAGTTAACGAGGTGATTGCTATGCCAGTGGTAGAAATCAAGATGTGGTCAGGAAGATCAGATGACCAGAAAGCAGAGATAATCAAGGATATAACAAAAGTGTTCGAAAAGCAAGGAGTCCCCAAAGACCAGACAACAGTAATAATTTATGATATTGACAAGAAGAATTGGGGCATAAATGGGAAACAGGCATCCCAGCAGTAACCAAAAATTTCTTGGAGAGAAATTTTTGATGATATTGATTTAAAAAATGAACCTAAACATTCCGACAAAAGCCGTAAGGGAAGCATTGAAGAAATTTCCGACACCGTTTCATCTTTACGATGAAGCTCAGATTAGAGAAAACGCCAGGCGATTCAAGAAAGCATTCTCTATCTTACCTGGATTCAAGGAATTCTTTGCAGTAAAAGGATTACCTAATCCATACATCCTGAAGATTCTCAAGGAAGAAGGCTTTGGTACAGATTGCAGTTCATTGCCTGAACTCATATTATCAGAGAAAGTAGGCATCAGAGGAGAGAATATCATGTTTTCTTCCAATGATACACCAGCAAAAGAATATGTAAAAGCCAAAGAGCTGGGATCAATCATCAACCTTGACGACATTTCCCATATTGAATTCCTGGAAAAAAATGCAGGCTTGCCTGATTTGATCAGCTTTAGATACAATCCAGGCCCAGCAAGAAAGGGGAATGTAATCATAGGTGACCCAAAAGAAGCTAAGTATGGTTTGACCAGGAAGCAGCTGATAGAAGCATACAAAATTTGCAAGCAGAAAGGTGTGACAAGATTCGGGCTACACACCATGGTTGTATCTAACGAGCTTAAGGAAGAGTATTTCATAGAAACCGCTAAGATGCTCTTTGAGTTAGCGGTAGAAATAAACAAAGAAATAGGAATAAAGTTGGAATTTGTAAACTTGGGAGGGGGCATTGGCATCCCGTACAAGCCAGAAGAAAGGCCAGTTTCCTATGAAAAGATAGCCAAAGGAATACAAAAACTGTACCAAAGCCTTATTGAAAAGAATAACTTAGCTCCCCTAAAGATATTCATGGAATGCGGCAGAGTCATAACAGGACCCTATGGCTGGTTAGTCACAAAAGTAATCCATATGAAGCATACATACAAAGATTATGTCGGCGTAGATGCTAATATGGCAAATCTAATGCGACCTGCTATGTATGGTGCATATCACCATATCACCGTATTGGGAAAAGAAGACAAAAAGCCGATTCATGTCTATGACGTTACTGGCTCATTGTGCGAAAACAACGACAAGTTTGCAATAGACCGAAAACTGCCTGTAATCGAAATAGGAGATCTTATGCTAATCCACAACACAGGGGCACATGGGCATGCGATGGGCTTCAACTACAATGGCAAGCTAAGGTCATCAGAAATCCTGCTGAGAGAAAATGGGTCCTTGCAGCTAATCAGGAGAGCAGAAACAGTGGAAGATTATTTTGCTACGTTGGATTTTAATAAGCTGAAGTAGGTTGATCTGAATTCTGTCATAACTGTAGAGTGATTATTAGAAAGAAAGATTATTAAAGTTATATTGCTTCTCAATTAGGATGGCCACTCTTGTAAGCAGATTACGGAAACTACAAAAAGAAAAATTAAAGTTCAATGTACTAAAAAGGAAACAAAGAGAAGTTATAGCTGAATACCAAGACCATCCATTAGTGGCTGAAGCTATGGCCAGCAATCCCGTTGTATTTTTAGAACATGTACTTGATTTATATGAAGAACAATGGACCTCATTTAAGCCGCTTATTCCCCACAGAAAAAATAAAAGATACAATGCAGAGGTACGGGATATCAGTAAGATTTTTGATTCAGCAGAGGGCTTCAGGACTGAAGGAGTCATAGCAAGTGATAACCCTCTCGAACCTGCAGCAGGGTATAGCGCCATCATGGGAATGGTATGGCAAGGTATAGCATATGGTACTGGGGGGATTTAGAGCAACTAAAAGCGTATGTGATTTCCACCACCATCGCTGCAGGATTGGTGGGATTGGTGAGGGGTGGGATCCGTGCTGTTGAAAAGTTCAAAAAAAGGCAGTTGACGTATACAAATGCGAAATGGCTTTACACCATTTTCAAAAATTTATACGGGCAGCGTCAGCCATTGGTTGCCACCTTAAGAAATCTTGAGAAGACTATTGAAAAGGGGACTAATTTAGATAGAGCAATGAGGGAAGAGATTGATCATTATAGAATCAATCCATTTTTCGAAGATGAAAGTCCAGGATATACAAGGGAATTTATGCAGAAACTGTGGGAAGAAAAATGGGAGCATCGATTTACATACTTTTCCAGGTTCTTTGGAGCAGTATGGCCGAGGAAGAAGGATAGGGAGTATAATGAAAGAATAAAAAAAGCAGAAAAGATCATTCCTCAGATGTTTGGGTTCAGTACAGAAGGTTTGTTGTCCACAGATAGTCCAATCGGTGCAACCGCAAGGTATGTATTGGGAGTTATGGCACTTGGTAAAGGGATTGAACTTGCACTACCTTCATTGGACATTGACTTAGGACCTGAAGGTGAACAGGTTTTTAGTGATGTGGTAAACATAACAAAAACAATCGCAGCGATGATGGGTGTTTATAAAGGGGCTCAAAATGCTCTCCAAAAGTATAACCTAAGAATTGAAGCATCCCATCAGGCAGAATGGCTGTCAGAAACATATGCCCGATTGTTCCATAATTAAATTTTAAACCTCTCAGGGAGTATCTTATAAAACTTTGAAAAGTCCAAAGCCTTGCCATCAACTGTTAAAAAAGTAGTATTCTGATTAAATTCCGTAAGCCCAATTATGTTAAGCTCCTGTTCAAAAGGTTTCAGAGCATCTTTAATCCGCGCATAATCAATCTCTTCAATTTTCTTGCATGCGGCTCCCTTTCCACAAATATGATCATGGGCATACGGAACATAAATAGTCCCCTCCTGCATATCAGGCCCTAATTCCTCATCAACTTCGTCACCTAAAGTGATTATAGAACCGCCAGCCATGAAAAGCCCCGCATTCAATGGGATGTTCTTCAAAGTGACTATGTTACCAGCACGTTGGCCCCATCCAAGGCGAGCACCAGCCTTGCCTTTGATCAGTATTGATGCACCATGATTCACCTGGCCTGCTCCTTCATCAGCAACGCCATCTACAATGCCCATTCCTTGTAATGCATTGTTCATGAAGCTTCTGCCTGCGCACCCATGCACATGATGAACCATGTCTACATCAGCAGAATGGCTTCCGTAAAATGATCCGACATCTCCTTCCGTAACTACTCGTCCCAGCGTCCATCCCTTGCCTAAGGTGTACGATCTTCCGATGCCAGCGCATAGATTATAAACCCCTAATGGATTTTTGATGCTTAATTTCTCATTGTTCTGGCCCAAAGCATCGATGATCTCGGCAACAATGAACTGCAGCATAAAAGGAGTCTTAGGAGTGACTGAATGATACATGTCACGGGAGATGCGCCGCATTCCATCATGCAGCTTCACGCCAAACTGCTTTTCAGTCTTTTCCTTGATTGCCAAAAACGCTTCTTGGAATTTGGAAGGTGTCTCCGTCACACCATTCATGTCCCTTATCTCATTTAGATCTAACGCAGCTTCAGTCATGCAGGAAACACCCTCACAATACCTTTTCCAGGGAGATCCCGGTCTTCAGTTGCGCCAACACTATTCAAAGCTGCAATGTCAGTTGCCACGGCAAAGAATTCATCCTTAGGGTTATACCCCACCATAGCAGGCCTTAATCCAAAATCATCCTTCACAAAAGCAATACCCTCAGGTGTTGCCAACAAAAATGAATAAGGACCGTCTCCTTTAGCCACAAAATCTTTGCATGCCTGTTCTAGTGAAAATCCCCTGCTGAGCTTCTCTCCCACAAAAGCAGCAATGACCTCTGAATCAGTGGGCGCAAAGAAAGGAAACCCCATAACCTGCAGGCGTCTCTTCAATAGGGGAGCATTGGTCACTTCCCCATTATGCACCACAGTCGCATCAGGTATTGATGAAGTGCAAAAAGGATGGGCAGTTACCGGATTTACGACGCTCATGGTTGCAGTCCTGACATGGCCTAATCCAAATAAGATGTCTTTCTCAGACCTCACATCATGCAAATGCACCACATTCTCAACAGTGCCAATATCTTTTATAACATCAACATGATTTCCATGGCTGATAAGTGTCAAATGAGATATTTTACTCAACTCATCTAATGCCGCTGAAACTGTATCAGCATTGCTTTCGACTGAATACTCCACAATCCTATAACCCAATTCATACACCGATGGCGTCTTATCAGTCAAATGAAGCGTGCTATTGCAATGCCTCTTCAGGATGCCCTCAACAGCTGCAAGATCAGAGTTCATTAACCTTAGCTTGAGCTTATAGCTATCAGATTTCTTCCTATAAAATGCAAATCCTGCTGAATCAGGGCCCCTGACCTGCTGTGCTTCCAGCATTTGGATTATAAGCGAGCTGACGGGCAGAGGCTCTTCTATACCATCTCTGATTGCTTTAAGTTTCCGGGGAGAAGGGATTATTGCAGCGATGCCGCATCCACCATGATCCAAAGCATTGGTTAAATGCTCTACCACATTGATGCCAGGCATGGGTATGCCTGTAGTGGCATGTATTGATGAATTAGTCGTCCGTAATTCAGTTATGGTACTACTGTTTCCCTTGAAATGGCCATTTGCAGCATACAATAATTCCAGTGCTTCCTTTATCTTAAGGAAATACGCAACTATCCTGTTTGATGCCTCTTCCAAATCCATATATCCCCTCTCCTTTGTCCGAGGCAAGTTTGCTGTTATGTTTTCAGGGCACTTGCCAGTATGGCAGCTGAAGCAGCTGATGCATCCTAAACCAAGCTCTATGGCTGTTCCTATGGCAACCATATTTGCCCCTAAGCAAAGTGCAGTGTAGATATCAGTTGGCTTTGTAATGCCCCCTGCCGCAATAAGCGTGACTTCCTCATAGTCAACAGTCCGATCCATCCTCCGTAGATGTTGAAACAGCTGTGAGGCCATGGCATCTACGCCCCTCCGAGCTTCCACAATGGCAGGCATGGTCTGGATTCCCATATATGCTTGTGCAATTTCAGGAGAAGCGCCAGTGCCTGCAGACATTCCATCGACTGTAACAAAATCAGCTATCCGTGATGCAATGATAGCATCATGATAAGCGTCTGTAGCGGCAATTTTAACTCCGATAGGAATTTTTCCGCCAGTGACTACTCTTAATTCCTGTATCTTGGCAAAAAGATCCTCTGGACCAACTATATCGATATGCCTAGCAGGCGAATACGCAGGCACTCCCTGAGGAATCCTTCTCAGTGCGGCAATTTCCTTCGTCACTTTCTCAGCAGGCAGCTGTCCGCCGATGCCTGGCTTGGCCCCCTGCCCGATCTTTATCTCAATGGCATCCACATTCAATAAATTCTTTTGAGTGACATTGAACCTGCCGGAAGCAACCTGGGTCATAAGGTAATACTTCCTGTCAGAGATTTCATGCGGCAATACACCACCTTCACCAGTGTTGTATAATAATTTGAGATTGTGTTTGGTAGCTAAGGTATTGAGTGCCCGATGGATGGCAAGCTTTGAATTCATGGAAAGGGATCCATAGCTCATGCCAGAGATCATAACTGGTAGGTCAACGGAAATTGGCTCAGAATATCGCCCCCCAAATGTCTGCCTAAGATTTACCGGTTCCTTATGAACATCGATAGGCGGCTTGGTTAGCTGTGCACATGCGCATGACACATCATCCCAGGGGTCTTTGACAGGCCCTGAATAGGACGTCACCTTCAGCTTGTCGCCGGTAATAAAGTCTTCAAACCACTTCCGTTTATCCTGTGCTGCTTTTATGTTATCCAAAGACATTTTCGGTCGTTTAGATTATAATAATGATTTGTTTATATATCTTTTTTAGGATATATGTCCTGAATTATAGAAAAATTTATATGTAATGACCTATTTTAAGCCATAAAGGTGATGCATATGAGGTCATTGGATGCGCAAGAAAAAAAAATAATAACTGAATTGATCAAGGATCCAAGAAGCAGTGATAACAAGATTGGTAAAAACAGCAGGGTCCCTATCCGAACGGTGAGCAGAAAAAGGAATAGGTTGGAGGAAGAGGGGCTCATATCATATTATACGAACGTGAATATGGGGTCAAAAGGCACCGGAAGGTTTGGCGCAAGGCAGCTATATCTCATCAAGTTCCGCTTAGGGATTACCCGTGAGCAGATGATCAAGGAGATTAAAGAAGAAAAGATGGTTAAGCTGACCTATGGAAGGTATATATACGAAAGCTTTTTGGGTGAGATAGAAGGTCACGTCGCATTAGCCCTCATTTTAGAAGGAAGAAGCAGCGAGAATATTGTGGAGCACTTTAACCGGGATGTCATACCCAGTCTCAGGAAGAATCATGGAAAAAACTCAATAGAAGAGGTATCGACGATGCGGCTGAGCGAACAGATACGGTTGTTCCATAACTATCTTCCGATGGTCAATATGGAACGAGGCTACATGAAGAAAGACTGGCTGAATGACCTTATCTTTGTTGAGTAAGCTCTGCTGGCAGGGGGAATACATAATTCTCTTTGGTCTTTTCAAAAATCTCTGTCTTTGCAGCAGGATATCTCTCCTGTATTTGGGTAATTATCTCCTGCACTAAAGATTCCGGCGCAGAAGCACCAGAAGTTATGCCTAAAACTGAACAGTTCTTTAGCCATTCATCCTTAACAGATGAGTAATCATCAACCAAATAAGATTTTGCTCCTGCTGTTTCTGCGGTCTGAACCAATCTGTTCGAGTTAGAGCTCGTCTCTGAACCTATGACCAAAACAACATCACATTTTTTAGCGATTTCTTTTACTGCTCTTTGTCTGTTGGTAGTGGCATAGCAGATGTCTGACTGGCCCGGTAAGTGAACTTTGGGATATCTTTCTTTAATCTTTTTCAGTATATCCTTTGTCTCATCAATTGATAAGGTTGTCTGTGTCAAGACCGCAATCTTGTCGCTTTGGATGGTTAAGTTTTTGACATCCTCGACTTTTTCGACTAGCTGCATTGGCGCATTGCCCATAGTGCCAATCACTTCCTGATGACCAGCATGCCCAACCAGAATGATAGAGTATCCTTTTGTATGGAATTGTATAGCCTGCTCATGAACCTTAATTACCAGTGGGCAGACTGCATCGATAATCTGCAACCCCTTTTCTTGGGCCTGTCTAAATATCTTAGGATCTGTGCCGTGAGCGCTCAGGATCACTTTGCATCCTAAGGGGATTTGAGTAATGTCTTCCACAAAGATAACCCCTTTCTTTTCAAAAGATTTAACCACATGGATGTTGTGCACAATGTGGTGCCTCACATATAAGGGTGGTCCATACAATGCCAAAGCCTTGTCCACAATCTGCACAGCTCTATCCACACCAGCGCAAAACCCTCTAGGCTTAGCTAAAATAATCTTTTGAACCATAGTGCGTAAGGAACAACCGCATTCTTTTAAAGATTTTGTTAAAGCACCAATCAAAAGGTATAAAAAGGATTTCAACCAAACCAAGAAAATGACTCCTAATCCATTCGAAGATGCTAAGAAGTTTATCAGTGAGGCAGCAGACACTCTAAAAATTGAGCCATGGATCAAAGAGGTATTGCTCACTACCCATCGCGAGCTGCACGTAAATTTCCCTGTGGAGATGGATGATGGTTCGGTAAGGAATTTTGTGGGGTACCGAGTGCAGCATAATCACATGAGAGGGCCATTTAAAGGCGGCATAAGGTATCACTGGCAGGTTAATTTGGATGAGATCCGGGCATTGGCTGCCTGGATGACGATTAAATGCGCTGTAGTTGACATCCCTTTTGGAGGAGCAAAAGGAGGCGTTGTCTGCAACCCCAAAGACCTGTCAGAAAAAGAATTAGAACGGATGACCAAAGGATTCATACAACGCATCGGTCCCTTGATTGGCCCTGCAATTGACATTCCTGCCCCGGATGTATACACAAACGCTAAGATCATGCAGTGGATGGTAGAGGAATACAACCGGTGCAGCAGAAGGACAGAATTAGCGATTGTAACCGGAAAACCATTGGATAAGGGTGGTTCTGAAGGAAGGGAAGAAGCAACAGCCAAAGGTGGTTTTTTTGTCCTTGAAAAGATTCTCCAGGAAGATTATGCCCCTGGACTTGGAAAACTTCCTAACAAAATCGTTGCAGTCCAGGGAATGGGAAATGTAGGAGGCACTCTTGCTAAATTCATCTACGAAACAGGAGGCAAGGTCATTGCAGTATCTGATTCTCAAGGTGCGATTGTTAATCATAAAGGTCTTGATATCCCCAAGGTAATGAAGCACAAGGAACACAATGGCTCAGTGCTGGACTTTCCTGGTGCAATGAATATAACTAATGAGGAACTGCTAGAATTGCCCTGTGACATTCTGGTACCTTCAGCTTTAGAAGATGTTATCCATCGCCAGAACGCTGAAAGGATTAAAGCAAAAATGATTCTGGAGATGGCCAATGGTCCGGTGACAGCCGAGGCATCTGTGATCCTTAAGAAAAAAGGTGTTGTGATTATTCCTGATATACTGGCAAATGCAGGCGGCGTTACAGTCTCCTATTTTGAGTGGCTGCAGAATCTAAAAAAAGAGCACTGGACTAAGATAGAAGTTAATTCAAAATTGAGAGATATCATGTACAAAAGCATATCAGCAGTGCTGCAAACAGCAAGAAAGTTTAACACAGATCTCCAAAAAGCATCCTATTTGATTGCAGTTAAGCGCATTGCAGAAAAAGCTCGCTCAGAACTGCATGAATCACATTGTTACACTGCCTATTTCTAAAATTTCCAGTACTCTTCCAGATTGTCTTTTAAGGTTCTAAAATTCGATTCAAATTCTTCAGCAACTAATTTTCCGCTCTTAGTTGCAGATTCACTTGATTGCAGAGTTTTTCCATTAATCCCGCTTAAGAAAGCATTGACTGACTTTGCAAGCCATTCTGGATTATAGCCCCCTTCCAGCACCGCAAACACGTTTTGAAAATTTTTCCGGAGCAGTATACCGGTCTGGTGATACGCATGGATGCTGAATTGCAGCTCTCCCAATGGATCATTTTGATGCGAATCAAAACCAGCACTTACGCATACATAATCTGGTTTGAATTGGTCTGTGGCAATAGTTACAAAACAATCAAGCGCCTTTAGATACACATCATCACCAGCGCCAGCAGGTAATGGCATAGGTATGTTGAATCCTTTTCCTTCACCAGCTCCAATCTCCTGGACAGATCCATTGCCGGGATAAAAAGGAAACTGATGAGTAGAGAAATACAACACTCTATCTGAATCATAGAAAATGTCTGCAGTGCCATTTCCATAGTGGCAGTCAAAGTCAACAATAAAGACTTTTTTTCCTTTATTGACTAAGTTTTTAACTGCCAGGGCAGCATTATTGAACAGGCAGAATCCCATAGGTTTTGTTGCATTCGCATGATGTCCCGGAGGCCTGACCAAGGCAAAATTGTTTTCTTTAGATGCCTGAACCACAGCCCCTACTGCAGCACACGCTGCCCTATAACTGCCAGGAGAGGTTAAAGTATCAGGATCTAAGGGAATTGAAGAAATACAAGCTTGGCGTATAATCTTTTGATACTCTTTTGAATAGATCAGTTCTAAATAAGGTTCCCCATCTAAAAGTTTAGAGTTTGTAAGAGTGAGATTATCAAATCGATGCCGATTTTCAGGGTGATTGCCTGTTTCGTGCTCCAAAAAGACTTTGTTGAACAGCAGCTCCATAGAATAATGAAACGTACCTGATTATTTATAGCTTGCGAAAATGCATAAAAAGATTTATAAATGTCTTGCCTCAACATGGATATCATGAAAATTGAAGCAAGCAATAGGGTAAAAAGCATCGGCAGCTATGCATTTGCAGATGTTGACAACGAAGTTGCAAAATTAAAGAAAGCAGGCATCACTCCCATTGATTTTGGTGTCGGTGACCCGAAGGATCCAACCCCGGGAAACATTAGGAACTACTGTAAGCGCGCAATTGACAAGAGAAAAGATGCAGGCTATCCCAGCTATATTGGAGACCCTGAATTTAGAAATACAATTGCCAAATGGACCAAAGAACGATTTAATGTTACGCTAGACCCTGAAAAAGAAATAACCTCAACCATTGGAGCCAAAGAAGGAGTTTTCAATTTCCATGAGGGAATTATCAACCCTGGCGATTATGTGATAATGCCTAATCCAGGCTATCCTCCGTATGAAAGAGGCACTTTGTTTGCTGAAGGCCATTCATTCCATTATCCATTGTTGAAAGAGAATGGCTTTTTGCCTGACCTGGAAAAGATCCCAAAAGATATCTTAAAAAAATCAAAGCTGATGTGGATTAACTATCCCAATAATCCAACCGGAGCGACAATCCCCAAAGAAAAATTAAGGGAGATTGTTGATTTTGGCAGGGACAATGAGATCATCATAGGGTCAGATGAATGCTATTCAGAGATCTACTTTGATGAGAAACCAGTCTCAATACTCGAGATTACCAAGGAAAATGTGTTTGTGGTCCAAAGCATGTCCAAACGGTCAGCCATGACTACCTACAGAGTTGGTTGGTTGGCAGGAGATGAAAGGATAGTTGATATTTTCAAGAAAGTGAAGACCAATATAGACTCTGGAACACCCACATTCATCCAGGATGCCGCAGCTGCTGCATTGTTGGATGAGAAGCATGTGGAGGAATTCAGGGCTTCCTATAAGAAAAAAAGAGATATAATTAGCCAAGCATTAATTGATGCAGGTATGGAGGATTCTAAACCTTCTGCAACATTGTATATCTGGCAGAAAACGCCAAAAAGAATAAATGGAGCAGAATTTGCGAAAAGATTGCTGGCTAAGGATATTGCGCTCGTCACAACCCCTGGCGCTTGGATATCGAAGCAGGTCGGTGGAATTAACCCCGGAGAGAATTTTGTGAGATTTGCCTTAGTTCCTTCGATAGCAGAATGTAAGGTTGCAGCAGAAAGAATAAGAAAAATAATTAAGCCGGCATTCTAGCTACTTCTGCAAGCAGTCTATCTGCAGTGGTGTTATCCTTGATGAGGTTGTCCCTTCCACAGTAAGGGCACATGAGGCGAGCATGCGATCCAATCCTAAAGGAAAAATGATACCTGCAGTTAGTGCAGATTAATTTTACCCGCGATGGTTTCAGAATTGGCTTAGGCTCATTCTTCAAAGGTAGTGGCGTATAGCAACTGTTGCAGACCTGCTGCAATCCATCATGCGAATAGCGTATCTGCAGCACCTTCCGATGGCACTTCGAACACAGATATTTTTTTGAAAAAAACATGGTCTCACTTCTTGTTCCCGAAATAGAAAAACTTTGAAACCGACACTTCTTCAGGCGTGTAGTCACCATATCTCGGTCTTGATACCGGCTCTTCTGTCTTGAGAACTGCTTGTTTCTCTGGCTCAGCCCTGGCTGGTTCTACCCTAACCGATGGAGCCTGCGCTGGTGCTGGACGATGTGCAACTTGGCTTGCGATTACCTGCAGCGCTGCCTGTATCTTGGCAAACCCATCCATCATATGCTTATTCTGCATCTCCAACAAAAGTTCAATTTTTTTCTCAAACATCTCATTATTCATATTACTCATAATAGTGTCCATAGTCTCACTCCGAAAAATTTTGTTTGATGAAGTCTGACATCATTGTGTTTCCTGCGAGGCTGTATGCTTCAAGCGCTTTGGAGATTTGTTCCTCTCGTAAGCAGGTATCCCCTAACTGATTCAGGTGTTCCGGCGAGGCTGCCAGCTCAAATGCTTTGAGGGCATACGCATACTCCTTTTGTTCTATGCATTTGCTTCCAAGCTCAATGAATCGTTCCTTGTCCTTTATGCTCGAAAAGATCTCAAATGCATAGTCGAATTTGAACTTGCTGACGCACTGGTCACCAATCTCCTTCAACCGAGCTACATCTCCTATCGCAATGAAAGACTTGATTGCATGGCCGATTCGTCCTTCCTCAAGCATCTTTTTGCCCAGGCGAAGCAAGGAATCATGATCCTCTCCCAGCCGATAGACCTCAATGCAGTTTTCATACTGCGCAATTGATTCATAGTCATTTCCAACCTGGCGCAGCTTGTCTTTGGCGCCGGCAAGTACAAATGATTTAACCGCATCATTGAGGTTTCCTTTACGCTCATATTCCTCTCCCAAAACTATAAGCAAGGCATGCTTTATCTCGGGGCTGAACATGGACAGGTCAAGATTTGCCAGGCCTTTCTTCATGAGTGAAGGGACTATCTTCTGGAATTTATTGAGGTCCTGCTTGGGTGGCGTTAACTCATTCTCAACGATGTTGTTGACCATCTTTTGTACGATATCCATAATCTCACCTATACCAGGTCTATGCCCAGTTCAGGGCTTACAGTGTTCCTCACTGAACTCTGTTGTTTGCCCAGGATCCATGGAGACTTTACTCCAGTTATGATAGTCATGACGCAGATTTTTCCTCTCATGCTGTCGTTTACGCGGGCTCCCCAGATGACGTTTGCATCAGGGTCCATTGTCTCAGTGACCAATTCACCTATTCCAGCGACCTCATCAAGCGTCATGTCAGGGCCCCCTTCTATGTGGATGAGGGCTCCTTCTGCTCCTTTGTAGCTTATGTCCAGAAGCGGATTTGACAATGCTCCCTTTGCAGCTTCCTGGACTCTGTTAGCAGTATCTGAAACGCCCACACCAATGGCAGCTACGCCTCCTCCTTTCATTATGGCTCTGACATCAGCAAAATCGAGGTTGACCAAGCTGGGCACTGAAATAGTTTCTACAATGCCTCTGATCATGGTTGCAATAAGCTCATTTGCCACAGCAAAAGCCTGCTGTACTGGCAGATTTCCTGCTATGTTGACCAATCGGTTATTATCTATGACAATGACTGTATCAGAAACCTGGCGAAGCTGCTGCAATCCAAATTCTGCGCGATCGACTCTTGCCCGCTCTATCTTGAATGGCATGGTAACTGTTGATATGACTATTGCTCCATGTTCACGAGCAATCTGAGCTACAACCGGTGCAGCGCCTGTTCCTGTGCCGCCGCCCATTCCAGCGCATACAAAGACCATGTCTGACCCTCTAAGGACTTCTTTGATCTCGCTTGCAGTCTCTCTGGCTGCCTCTGAACCCTTTGCAGGGAAGCCCCCGCATCCTAGTCCTCTAGTAAGGCTTCTGCCGATGAGGAATTTAGTATCAGCTTCTGTTATGTCCAGATGCTGTTGATCAGTATTACAGGCTATGATCTCAGCTCCTTTGATTCCCTTCTTATAGAGCCAGCTGACCATATTATTGCCGGAACCTCCTACCCCAATCACCTTTATGTTCGCGTGACCGATCTGGTCTGATTCGTTGAATTGCATGTTTTCACCTCTTAGTTTCTGAGGTCACTATATTCGCAAGAGATAGTTGCCTCACCATAGACACTTTCTTTAGTTTCTATCGGAAGGCTATTTCATGCAGTAACTTATATTTAAATGTTACGTTTTTGGTAAACTAGTGTACAAATTTGTATATTAAGATAGGCTAATAAATTGAAAACGGGAAATATGATTGGGCTTGTCTTTTAGGTATTGAAAGTTCAAAGGTTATCGTCGGATTAGGGAATTAGATTATCGTCGGTGCTGGATACCTGGATAGTACTTTAGTGCTAAATTATGTTCGCCATGAATCTCTAAAAGTTCAGCAATTTTCATCCCAGCTACTGGATATTGATCTGCAGTTCTTGCACACAGTTCTACAAAATCCTGATGATGGCCCATTTTTTCATGCAAAAGCGCCATCATAACTTTATTTTCAATTGCCGCTGTTGCACTAAGAGGCAGCCTCTGAGCAAGAATCGTCAAATCCAAAGCGGATTGGTAGGATTTTTTTTTCTCACACCTGGCTATATGATTCTGGAGTGCTGAGTAAATAAGGTCAACCGGGTTTTTAGTGTTATATCGTGGCAATAGCTTAGCAGTTACCCCCGCTTCAAAAACAGCGGATTCCGCTAATTGCTGAGCAACAGAATCAGCATACTCTTCCGATTGTGCAGTAGCAACATATCTCTTTAATGCAATGTCAAATAACATCATTCCTGCATCAAGATGATTTAGAACATGATTTCTAAATTCTATGAGGACAGGTTGAGCTTCGTCAAATCTGCCTAATTCATACAGTACCCTTCCTTTTTGTAACAATATATTTTCCCTTTGCCCAGCACTAAAATGGTCCCTCAATCTAGGGTCAAATGTTGCCAAAAGATCCAATTTGGCATCGGGATCCATCTCGAGATATCTGATAGCTGAATCCAATGATTTCTTGCCTTCTGGTAAAATAGATTCCCAATCTGCTGCAGGTAAATAAAGATGCAAATGGGCAAGAACGGATGCGGAAGAGCACCGCTGATGGTCATATTGGGGATGTTCAACCAGATGCGATGCGGCATCATAGGCTCTCCGTATTCTCCTCCTAAACGTTCGTTCTACCGCATTGACTCTCAAATTAGGTGCGCGATTTCGCAATAACCAAAAAAAGAACTCTCCTACAGGTATGAATCCAACAGACTCCCTTGAAATAACGCGAGTGCCATCTACGACGTCCTCCAATCCAGTAATCTCACTTAAATGATCTCCAATGAGCATTTCATTCCCCCAGACTAAAAGAAGGGGGTATGTTTTATAAGATTATTGGCTCAGTCGTATCATCTAAATTTATTAGAAATCTTTATATAACGACCCAGACCATAGAGGGCCGATGGAAGAGAACAAATCAGAAGACCTGTTCTGGGCAGACCAGCTGGCGAATAAGATAATCAATAGAGATAAATTTTACTATACCGATGACAAAATAGCGAAGCCAAAGCTTTTCACGGTAAAAACATCGGCATCCCTCTCAGGGGTTCTCCATATAGGCAGGCTGTCTGATACCATCAGGGGTTCTTCGGTATTTCAGGCATTGCAGGATGCTGGTGTGAAATCTAAACTGATTTGGGTCGCAGAAGATATGGACCCATTCAGGAAAGTGCCTAAGGGAATCCATCACTCATTTGAAAAGTATTTAGGGATGCCGGTAACTGATGTGCCAGATCCAGATGACTGCCATAAGAGTTATGCCGAGCATTTTAAGGCAAAATACTTTGAGGTTGTTGACCAGTTTGTGCCGGCAAAGATGGAAAAATTCTCAATGAGGGAGGAATACAAGAAGGGTTCCCTGAAAAATGAGATTAAGGCGATAATTGAACACAAAGATTTCATCATCAAGATCCAGGATAAATACAGAGAAGAGAAATTGCAGACATGGTTCCCCTGGAAGCCCATATGCGATAATTGCGGCAAGATTGCCACTACGCAAGTAACAGACATGGTGGGTGGAAAAGTGCTCTACACCTGCAAGGATTATAATTTTGAGACCAGCACCGCAAAGGGCTGCGAACATAGGGGGGAAAATGATCCTTTGAAAGGCAATGGAAAGCTTATGTGGAAATCAGAATGGGCCCTTGGTTGGAAGCATTGGGGCATTGTGGCAGAAGGCGCAGGCAAGGAATACCAGGTCCCTGGATCAGCTTTCTGGATAAATGCCGAGATTGTTGAAAAGATACTGAAGTATCCGGCGCCTGAACCGATATTTTATGAACACATCATGATAGACAACAAGAAGATGTCTGCATCCTTGGGTAATGTGGTATACCCCCATGAATGGCTGGAAGTTGCCTCTCCAGAGCTCTTGAGATTCTTCTACAACAAAAGGCTGATGATGACCCGGAGTTTCTCCTGGACAGAGCTTTCTAAGCTATACGATGATTTTGATGCGCATGCAAGGATATTTCATGGAATCGAAACAATAGAGAATGAAAAAGAACTGAAGCATATGAAAAGATTATATGAGATATCAGTTCCAAACAAAGATAAGCCAGTCCCTATCACGCTTTCGCATGCGACACTTCTAGCCCAGGTTTTTTCAGAAGAAGCAGATAGGGTAAAAAGCCTGAAGAAAACAGGCCATTACAACAGAGATTTGCATGCAGAGATAATGGAAAGGATCCAGAAAGCGAAAGTATGGGTTGAGAAATATGGATCAGAAAATGACAAGATTGTCATTCAGACTGATGTGCCACCAGACTTACAGCTTACTGAACTGCAGAAAGAAGCTCTGCATAAGGTAGTGGACATCCTTAAGCAAAAAGATTGGAAGGAGGATGAATTATTCAATGCATTTTATGAAGAGATTATCAAAAAGCTTGGCATCTCTGCCAAAGAATTCTTCCAGGCTGGGTACAAAGTCCTGATCAACAAGGAAAAAGGGCCCAAACTGGCTGGTTTTATCCTGACATTAGGAAAAGAAAAGGTCATTGAGATGTTTGAGAAAGTATAAAAATAAAAAATATTTTCTAACTCAACCGCGTATTCATCAAGGTCTATATAATGGTTTCTCGCTAACCAAATAACTGATGTCTCCTTCAACCCGTAATCCATTAGAAGTGGGATTCAAGCCTACAGCCAATACCCCACTTCGCCTATCTATGGAATATGTAGAGTATACATTTCCATGATAATAGATTCCTTGTTCAAAATAACCATAAGTTAACATCCTGCAATCTTCAGGCAAACCACGGGTATGGATAATCATTTGGTTAATTCTCACTACAGAGGGCATATCATGAAAAACCCTAGCCGGCCTAACTGGTTTAAGAGATTTGCTTCCCCTTCCTTTTAATGCAAGCCCTACAGCTACAAGATCGCCATCTTCAAACTCTTCCTTACATTTTTTGCATTTCATTTTGATATAATTTATTTATGGATAGCAAACCCAGCCATAACCTTTGTGTCTTTAAAGTCATATATTTCTATTCTTCCAACAGCTGAAAGCCATTTTGTAATATCTTTGTTTAATTGTAATTCAGTATAATGGCTCATTCTATCATGATAAGGTTGTGTTGCTTCATGTGTTAGTTCGACTGTTAGGCCTTTACCAACCGGTCTTCCATAAAATACCAGGACGCTTGCTGCATCATCATTTGCTGTAGCGTCGATTCTCCCGTACCCGCTCATCGATTTTACCAAACTGGTGTTCCTTAGTCCAACTTTCTCGTCAATTGAACCATCCTTTGTGGCTTTTACTATACCTACAAAACTTGTCCCTGCTCCTTTCTTACCTAAAGTTACCATATGTTTCCCAAAGTAGGTATTATCATCCAGATTATCTGCTTCATGCATCCCGTGGTACCCTAACCTTACATCGTAAACGCTTAATCCGACATCTACCCAAGCTCTTGTCCGTATGTCTTTATTCTGTGTTATCAACGCTTCCAAAGCATTGTAGCCAGCATCCAGGTTCACGACATTTTTTTGTGCAGGCGAAGGCTTGGCATATAACGCTCCAAGCAGAACCGCACCCATAACCATCTTCTTTAATGCATTTTTCATTTTATCATCTCCTGTACGCATAATTTCTATGCAGATTTGAAAATGGAACTTTTTCACTGGAGCCAAATTGATATGAAACAAATTTTAAACCATCAACATCTCCCTCATTGATCATCTCCTCCATAGAACGAGCATCACTCATTGAACTGGCCCTTTTAACTGGAACAGTATGGACTATGAAAGGAAAAGGATTGCCCTCGCCCTTCCGGGAACCATCAATTCCTGCCCAACATCCAATGTATCTTTGAATATATCTCATTTTGACCCTCATTTTTGATTATTAAACAGTAACAACATGCAACTATATTAATATTTATAACCACAATTGTGACTACTAACAGAAAAATTTAAATATGCACACATATAAATATACTATATGGACACATCAATACTGGAAGATATAGGCTTAACAGGAGCAGAAATAAAAGTATTCATAACGTTATTAGAATTAGGCTCCTCAACAGCAGGTAAGGTAGTTGAAAAATCAGGACTGCAGAATGCAGTAGTGCATAGAGCCTTCCATTCATTAGCTAATAAGGGTCTGATTACGTATGTGATGGAAGGCCGAATCAAGCAATATCAGGCAATTGAACCAAAATTGTTATTAAATTTTTTAGATGAAAAAAAATCGCGATTAGAAAAGATATTGCCAGAATTAGAAGCAAAAAGAGTACTGGCCAAAGAAAAGCCAAAAGCAATCATTTTTCAGGGGGCAAGAGGGGTAAAAGAATTGTTAAATTTGATGTTAGAAACAAATTCAAAAGAATATTTTGGTTATGGTGGTGCCCAAAAAAGCGATGAATTATTAGGAACTTATTTCTGGGAAGGATTCCACAAGAAGAGAATCAATAAAAAGATTAAAGCCAAGCTTCTTTTTCACGCATCATTGGCCTGGTGGGGCAACGAGCTAAAAAAGCTGAAATTGACAGAAATAAGGGTTACAAAAAAATATTTCGAAGAACTGACAGAAACGGTTATATGCGGCAATAGGGTCGGAATAATTATTTATTTAGACAAGCCATTCGGTTTTTTAATCGAAGAAGAACTGGCAGCAAAATCATACAAGAAATTTTTCCATATCCTCTGGAATAATGCCTAAAAAACGTAAGATATATAAAGATTATAAGAATTATATGTAATTATAATAAGATATAATAGGTATAAGAGGTAAAAATGAACACAACAATATCAATTTCGAAAGAGATTAGGGATAAAATAAAGGAATTTGGAACTAAAGGAGAGACCTACACGGACATCTTAAGAAAGATGTATGACAGTTTCTGTCAAAGGCAGATCCAAGAATTGCTCATGGACACAACAGGTTGTATTCCGATAAGAGATGCGCTCAGGAAAGCCCAAAAGAGATGGCAAAAGTAATTATAACCTCCGCCCTGGAGGAAAAGATTAACAAGGTCTTCAGGGGAGAGTCAGTAGAGGTTCTCAAATTGCTATTAACTCTGGAAGAGAATCCAAAAAAAGGCAAAGAGATCGGATCCGTGGGCGGTGTTATCATAAAAGAGATAAGATATAAGAATTGCCGATTCTATTTCATAACCGATGGGTTTAAGGTCAAATTCTTACAAAATGATGAACTACAGGAATTGATAATAAAATGTGTCAATATGTCCAGCAAGAAGGATCAACAAACGATTATCGATAAAATAAAAGACGGATTGAGGAAGATTGGCTTCGATGGTTTCTGATTTGTTACCCCCATAACAATATGTTTTTAAATGGCTCCCCTCTACAAAGCGTAAAATGATAGTGATGAAGTTTGGCGGGAGCTCAGTCAAAAATGCTGAGCGGATTTCTAACGTAGCTTCCATTGTGAAATCAAGGCTTTCTCAGAAGCCGATTATAGTAGTATCGGCCCTTGGCGGCATTACTGATTTATTGATTGATACGGCAAATGCAGCCAGAGAAGGAAAAGAATTCAGAAAAAATCTGAAGGAGATTGCAGAAAGGCACCATTCGACCTTGAACGATTTGAAGCTGGATGTATCCATGGTTGATGCGCTTCTACAGGAATATTCTGCAATAGTTGAAGAAATTGGGAAAATCAAGGAGATAACTCCAGCACTTATGGACCAGATCCAGAGTTTTGGAGAGCGGATGTCTGCGCGGATTGTAGCTGCTGCCTTTAACAAGCTAGGTATAAAAGCAGAAGCATACGACGCATACGACATTGGCTTGATAACCAATGATGACCATGGCAATGCAGAACCTTTGGAAGAAGCATATCCGCTGATAAAAAAAAGATTGGAAGGGAAAAGGTCAGTGCCGATCATTACTGGATTCATTGCCAAGAATAAGGCAGGTACAATAACTACCCTTGGAAGAGGGGGCTCTGATTATACTGCAGCCATAATCGGCGCAGCAGTAGATGCTGATGAGATCCAAATATGGACCGATGTAAATGGTGTCATGACAACTGATCCCCGTATTGTCCCCCATGCCAGGACCATTCCAGAGATAAGTTTCAATGAAGCATCGGAACTGGCCTTTTTCGGAGCAAAGGTGCTTCACCCAAAGACCATACTTCCGGCAGTGGAAAAGAACATCCCGGTTAAGGTATTAAACACCTACGAGCCGGATAATAAAGGTACCACCGTAGTTAAAGAAGCGACCCAGACAAAAGGAGCAGTAAAAGCCATTGCCTGCAAGAAGGATATAATCTTGGTAACAGTAAACTCCCTGCGGATGCTTGAAGCGCATGGTTTCCTAGCCAAGCTGTTTGAAGTGTTTGCGAAATACCGAAAGAGCGTTGACATGATATCCACCTCGGAGGTATCGGTTTCCCTGACTGTGAATCAGGAAAAAGATCTGGACAAGATCATCAAGGAATGTTCAAAATTTGCAGATGTGAAAGTTTCAAACGGTAAAGCGCTCATCTGCCTAGTCGGGGAAGGCATGAAACATACTGCCGGCATCGCCGGAAAGATATTTTCCACTATAGGAAAGAACGGCATCAGCATAGAGATGATATCACAGGGAGCTTCTGAGATAAACATCAGTTTCATCGTCAGTGAAGCGCAACGTGAAAAGGTCATAAATATATTGCATGATGAATTCTTCGGAAAATGAATCTGAGTTTGTTAAGAGAAAGGGACTAGTTCATTGAATATCTTCAATCCTGATTACTGCAGTCTTCTCCTTGACAATCTCCAAAGCATCGATTTCCTGAATGCCTTTCTTGATGTCTGCTTCGACAGCTTGGTGGGTGATTATGACTACCGGAACAGTTGCCTTGTCTACTTCCTTCTGCTGCACCCCAGAAATGCTGATGCGGTTGTCTCCCAATATCTTGGAAAGCTGGGCAAGCACACCCGGTCTGTCAACAACAGTGAACCTCAAATAATAGCGAGACTGGATGGTGCTGAGGTCCTTAATAGGAACTTTTTCTTGATATAAGACCTCCTTCTTCCCTTTGGCAATGTCAACAACATCCCCGATGACTACCGTAGCAGTTGGCAGCTGTCCTGCTCCCTTTCCATAGAGCATTGATTTGGTCGTGTTCTCTGAGATCAAGTAGATTGCATTAAGCTCATCCCGGACAGATGCCAGCTCATGATGCACCGGTATCATCGTAGGATGAACTCGTATCTCAATTGAATTATTCTCTTTTTTGGTTATGCCCAATAACTTAATGCAGTATCCCAAATCCTGCGCATTCTTAAGATCCTGTTTTGTTATATGCGTAATACCCTCGGTTAATATGTCTTCGCTTATATCTGCGTTGAATGCGAGGCGTGCAAGGATGATCAATTTCTGTGCCGCGTCCTTGCCTTCAACATCAAAACTGGGGTCAGCTTCAGCAAAACCGAGTTTCTGCGCAGCCTTAAGCGCATCAGCATAATTCTTGCCCTCTCCCATTTGAGTAAGGATATAATTAGTGGTTCCATTTAAGATCCCATAAATACTTTGGATAGTGTCGGCAGCATAGCTCTCCCTGATGGTCTTGATGATGGGGATGCAGCCGCCCACCGCAGCCTCGAAAGCAATCTCTACATTATTCCTTTGCGCTTCGGCAAATATCTCCTTCCCATATTTTGCTATAACCGCCTTGTTTGCAGTAACTACATGCTTCTGGTGCTGCAGCGCTTTGAGAATAAATTCCTTTGCGGGACTGTAACCGCCTATAAGTTCGATAATGACATGAATATCCGGATCATTTACCAAATCATCAAAATTATTGGTTAGTTGCTCGTCCCTGAGACCCAGTTTCTTGCCTTCTTCTACCCTAAGATCACATGCTTTCTTTAGAACTACTTTGACTCCAGTCCGCTTACCTAACAAATCTGCATTCTTCTGAAGTATCTTAACTACCCCTGAACCGATTGTTCCGAGTCCGATTAATCCAACATTGCAGGTAATCATGGCTGAGAAAAATGCTTTATTGTTTATAAAGATTTGTCTAATTTTTTACCAAAGAATCGATGAAGTCCTTCTGTTGAGAGGACCATTCTTTATCAGACCCTAAATAATACCTCTTGAATGCTACCTGCCCCCCTAAGGAAGAAATGATAAGCTTGTGACCGCCAACTGTAACAGTGATGGTATCCCGAAAGGATGCCTCATCAAGAGGTTTTTTGGGGAACTTAACTTCAAAATTTGGGATAGCTCTACCTTTTTTTGCAAATCTAACAGCTATTTTAGTAATAAAGTAAGAAAAAACCTCCTTAGGGTCCTCTGCATTTAAACACCAATACCCATGTGATGTTAGATTTTCATAAAGCCTAGAAAATTGCTCGAACGACATTGGTTTTATATAGAGATCCACGTCTTCTGTCGTCCGAGTCCTTCCAAAAAGGATGGAGATATACCCTGATATGATTACATACTAAGTGTATTTCTCCAGAATTTTAATAAAATCTATCACCAATCTATCCAAGTATTTAATTCATTATCAAGAATTATTTCCCCTTTTTTTACTTGCATGACACAGGTACAGGCTATCTTGTTTATATACTTTATCTCCATAAACAGTGCTTTCCCATATTTTTCAGCAGAGAGTAGCATGGCGCTCGCAATAAGAAAACCATATCAATGTTGGCAGATTGAGGACCTAGCGATGATTGAGTCTGTACGCTGCAACAGCATTGTGGTGCATCATCGCTTCTAATCTAGCAGGTGCGTCAAACAAGTGACGTTTTACCAAATCGTACCATTGCCACGAGGCATTTTCAGTATAAGCATCCCTAACCACCGGAGCATTGGTGCCAAATACAATCCGAGAATTACCAAAAGTTGTGCAAGCAAAAGCAATGTACCTCATAATCTCATCTGCTTGCCATCCATGAGGATCAGCTTCTAATGCGCCAGCAGAGACTTTACAATAAACATTTCCACAATCAGCCAAAGCCTGAATCGCTTCCCTCCAGTAATTGTATTGAGTTTCCCTTGGTCCACTGCCATTAGCATGATTTCTCAGCGACGGTTTTCCCAAATGATCCAGCACAAAGGTAAGATGAGGATGAGCCTTAACCATGCCAACTGCAGCAAACAACTGATCTTGGGTTACTAAAATATCATATGCCAATGTATGGTCAGCCAAAACATCCAAACCTCTATCGAAATCAGGATGTGCCATATATTCTGAATGTTCAGCCTGCAGTATGTGTCGTGCGCCAACCAATTGTGGGCCTACCCTTGCCTCGATATCTCTCTCAACAGTGGGGCTCTTTAAATCAAACCAAGCTACAACTCCCCTTACCATATCTGGATTTTGTCTTGCAATTCCCAACAACCAGTCAGTTTCTTCAAGAGTTTGTCTAGCCTGGACAAGAACAATTCCATTTATATCAGTTTCCTGTAATTCCTGCCTCAACTGAGAAATCAGAAATTCTTTCCAGACAGCAGGCATGCCTTGGGCCCATGAATAATCACCAGGACTTCTGTTTAAATCAATCAGATGGACATGGGCATCGATTGCTGGCATTTATCTCGCCACATGAGGATTAGACCCATGCTCATTCAGTTGAGGATGCCCACCATTAGGGCGGATAATCTGGCCTGTAGTTGCAGATGATAACCTATTTGATGCTAAGAATAAAACAGTATATGCTATCTCTGCTTCAGTTGTCATCCGTCCCCCTAAAGGAATTCCCCTTCCAATGCTGGCTATAGTTGCTTCCGCCTTACCAGGAAATGCTCCATCTGCCCATTCACGATAATGGTCTCCATCCACTTCCGAAGGATTGACCTGGTTGACACGGATACCAACTGGAAGACCTTCTCTAGCTGCAGTGAAGGTGAATGCAGTAATTCCTCCTTTAGAAGCAGAATACCCCCATGAACCTTTTTGACCGACATCTCCAGTCTTAGAACCAATGTTAATGACATTTCCCCGTAACTCAACACTCTCAATAGATTCAACAGGAGCAGCCTTAAGATAATTCCAACATAAAGAAGTAACATGTAGGTACTGGCCCAAGTTCCGCCCAAGAGAACGCATAATTTGTGCAAGACCTGCACCGATGCCAACATTGTCATTTGCACCAGCACAGTTTACTAATACATCGATGTGTGAAGTTCCTGTCGCAGTTCTTGCGTACTCGGTAACAAAGGAAATCCCCTCTACTGTTGACAGTTCAACAAGCAAATCCACTTGAGCATACACGGGTATATGTTGAACAGAACGTAGCTCCTCCAACAAGGCTTTGGCCCTCTCTTTATTCCTGCCTAAGAATGCAACATAAGAACCTTGATATGCAAACTGCCTGACAATCTCAGCACCTATTCCCCTAGTTCCACCAGTAACAAGAACAACTTTATTTTCCAGTCCGGTGTAAAGTGCTCCTCTTCCGCCAACATTGTCGCTTAGATTTTGACTCATGATGAGCCACGAGAATCATATTCATATTTTAAATGTTTCTTAAAGTGAAACACCATAGTCTCCCCATATCTCCACTTCCCGCGCTCCATGAATTTCAGCCTGAACTCTTTTTCCGCTGCTCACTTCAATTACCAGATCCAATAGTTCTTGCGCTACCTGATCAGCACTTTGGCCACCATACAACAACCCATCAGCAGCCCAATCAAAAAAATCCGCATCAGGGTATCGTGATCGAGTGTTGACTAATTTAATAACAGGAACAATAGGGTTGCCGGTAGCAGTCCCCCTTCCGGTATTGAATACAATGACATTTGCGCCGCTCGCAACCTCTCCAGTCATGCTTTCTATATCGTCACCAGGACCCTGCATTAAGGTCAAGCCTTTGCGCCCGATTGATTCTCCCCAATCAACACAGTCCTCTACGCGGGTGGTGCCCGCTTTTATTGTCGCTCCCAGTGATTTCATTACAATGTTTGCTAAGCCACCAGCCCTATTGCCGCGAGAAGGGTTTGAACCACATGATTCTCCTCGGGCAGTGGCTAAAGCTTCATAGGCATCCACCATGGCATACACTGCATCAGCTACATCTTTATTCCGTGCTCTTCGAGCCAACAAATGAGCAGCCCCCATCATTTCAGGCGCTTCAGTAAGGATGACGCTGCCACCACTACGAACAATCAAGTCACTCAAATAGCCGATGGCCAAATTTCCCGCTATGCCTGAAAGTCCGTCTGATCCGCCGCATTTGGTTCCAACCACTAACTCAGAAGTAGAGACCGCTGACCTCCTAACACTGGCAACCTTATCAAGGATTCCACTGATCATATCAATGCCCACATCCCTTGTTTTGGCAACATTGCATCCATTGCCCTGAAAACTTAACCAGGCGATTGGCTTTCCAGATTTTTGGCTGTACTCATTTTCAAAGACAGGCCTATACTCAGCAAAGGGCAGATGTCCACAGCCATTTTCCAGGAATATGGCTGCCCCGACATTAGGATGATCTGCATAGTTGTTAAAAGCACGGCGAGAAACCTCAACCCGTTTCGGGCTTGCGCCGCAGCCTTCGCCAAAGGGGATATACACTACCCCATCTACTCCAGCGGGTAGTTGCGCTCTCCGAAAATAATCTTCAATATGGTGGCCAACCACCCCTGGACAAGGATCGGTAGGAATAATAGCAATATAGTTTCGGGTTCCAATCCGATTATTACTTCTACGTATTCCCTGGAAACAGCTAACCATCTCAGGCGGAAAATAGTCTGGCTTTGATTGGGTATGGTCTTCTGCTATTTGGTCACGAACTATGGGAAGTTGGTCTGATAATCTGCTTTCGACACCCTCTCCTGGATTGATATCCTCTCGTGCAATTGCAGTTGGCTCACCATACAAACGGACCAACTCGCCATGAGGAATGGCATGAACTGCAAACTTGAATCCTTGAAGAACTCTGTCAGAAATGAGTAACTGATCCCCTTGATAGGTAAGATGAGTGCCTGCGGGGATCGTTGCGATTGCAATAGCTACATTATCTGCAGGATTCGCCATGCGAGCATATTCCATGAAGTTGGCAGCCATCTTCCCTACAAATGAGGCTGTATTTTTAAATATGACCATTTTCGAGTACTCAAATTAAAAAAACTTAAAAAGGAAAGAACAATCCCCACTATTATGTTTAACCTACCTCATTTGACCATACAACAAAGATGGTTAGTAGTTGGAGAAGAGTTCGGCATTGCTGACAGGAATGTGGTCATCACCGGAGCTGCAAGCGGCATCGGCCGGGCCATGGCCCAAAGATTTGTAGAGTATGGTAGCATAGTACATATTCTCGACTCAAACGAAACTGAGGCAGAGAGGACAGCACAATTTTTAGAAGGTGGCAGCCATCGCCCACAGTATGCTGCATGTGATGTGACAGATGCGTCTTCTTATGCGAGAATACTAAATCAAATTGACAGAGAATGTGGTGGTATTGATGTTATGATCCACAATGCAGGTATCCCGCAAAAACCTTTGAAGATCCATGAAGTGGATGCCGAAACAGCAAAAAAGATTGTTGGCGTGAATTCCATGGGAGTCCTGTATGGAACTCAGATTGTTACCCCATTGATGATAGGACACGGTGGCGGAGTGCAACTGTACACATCCTCAACTGCATCTACTATTGGTATGGAAGACAGGGCTATATATGATGCTACAAAACATTTTGTCGATGGTCTTATCCAAAGCTGCGCTATCGACTATGCACCTGACAATGTGCGATTCGTAGGCATTGCCCCTGGAAGAGTAAGAACACCATTTGTTAACAAGATGCTCAAAGACAGACCTGAATTGAGAGAAGTTCTTGAAAATACGGCAGGAGTCTGGGGCCGGATGATGGAACCAGAGGAAATAGCCGATGTTGCAGTCTTTGCTGCTTCAAAGATGGCCCGAGCGATTACCGGAGTTACCATTGGAGTTGGTGGTTTCGAAAACGGCATGAACCTTTCTGGCCTTTACCGCAAAGGCGTAGAGCGCGGAAGACAGATGGGGCCTCATACATAAAATTCTTGTTCTGGCACAAACTCGTTTACTGTTCCACAATCACTTTTTTGTCGCCACCGTATGACATTTCTAAGTCTAAAACAAAAACGTGCTCACTTCGTTCGTAGCTTTGTCTTTTCTTCTAAAACCAAAAAGTTTATATAGTAATTATCTTCATTATTAGTAAAAATAGTACTAAAACAAAAGAAAAATGCAATTAAGCAAGCTAGAGTCAAAAGCGTATGAAACATTTAAGAAAAACAATTTGGCTATTTTTAAGACCCAAGATTTGATGCTGCTCTTAAACATTAAAAAAGGTAAGGCATATAACCTAATAAAGGCATTAAAAAAGAAAAATGCAATTCAAACTATAAAAGCCGGTCTTTATTCCCTTAAAGGCGCAAATGAATTGGAGATTGGCTCATATCTAAACTGGCCTTCATACTTGAGTTTTTGGTCAGCTTTGAGTTACTACAAATTCACAGACCAACTGCCTAAAACAGCGTATTATGCTACCACCAGGTTTAGAAAAAGAATAAAAAACTTCAAATATATAACAATTTCTCGGAAAAGGTTCTTTGGATACAAAAAATCAGGAGCTATAATCATAGCAGATAAGGAAAAGGCATTAGTTGACTCATTATTATTCCCTAAATATGCGGGTGGCATACGGGAGATTATTAACTGCATTGAAACTTCTTTGAATGAGATAGAATTGGATACGCTTTGTGACTATGCGCTCAAAGTGGAGAGCAAAGCGGTGCTCAGAAGGCTTGGATTTATATTAGAGTATTTAAAATATAAAGGAAACGTAATAGAAAGAATTAGAAAGAATATAGGCAGGGGTTATGAGCGATTAGATCCTTCTCTTGACAAAAGGAATAATTTAAATAAGGAATGGCTCTTGGATATTAACGATGATATCGACAGATGAATTAGATGAAGTTAAAAATAGAAGAAAAACAAACCTTTATTATGAAGAAAAAGAATATTTGCAGTTCATATTTCTTAATGCCTTGTCCAAATTTGCAGATAAATTCGTATTTAAAGGTGGAACCTGCCTAAGGATATGTTATAATCTTGAGAGGGCATCTGAAGATTTGGATTTCAGCACAAGCCTGGCTCTAATCGAAGTTAAAGATAGCATCCATAAGTGCCTTAAAGACTTTTCATTATTGAACATCAATTACAAAATATATTCCGAAAAAGAATATCAGGGGAATCTACGGATAGAGGCAAGATTTGAAGGGCCTTTATTTAAAGGAGATCCCCATTCATCAAACACCCTAAAAATAGATTTTAATAAGGGAAAAGTGAGTAACAAAGTTGCTAAAGTAATTCCGCAGATTTTTTCAGATGTTCCTCCATTTACACTTGTTGCTCTTGATGAAAAGGAGATTTTGACAGAAAAAATAAGGGCATTGATTACTAGAGCGCAGGCAAGAGATTTATATGATGTCTGGATTCTTCTAAGTAAAGGCGTGGAATTAGACAAGAAATTATTGGCCGCTAAGCTTAAAGAGGAAAATGGCAACCTAAAGAATATTAAGATGCCTTCAAAACAAACTTATGAAAGAGATCTAAAGGAATTAGTATCTTTTTTGCCTGGTTATGAACAAGTTAAAGAAGAAGTTATGAAAAGATTATTGAAATAACCCTCCTATTTTTTGTCACCACCTTGTGACATTTCTCTCGACGGTACAATACAAAACTTTATAAACCTTATAGAAATTACGGATAAATCTGTTATTTAACATTGGGGGTCTTCAGAACGGCACCAACCAATAGGCAACATCCTAAGGACTTATTCTCACTGAAAGGAATGAAGTGTGGAGGCGTTTAAAGATGCAACAAAAGTTTTTCTATCGAGGCGGTTCAGGTATTCCTGAAAAGGATCATCCTCAGCATGTGCTGTTAGTAAGCAACACCCAGACTTTGTACAGTGCGGAAACATTGGCTCAAGTTGACAGGAACACTCAACAAGTGGCAGGCAATCTTGACGAACGCATGCCCTTCAAGGTCAAGTACGGAGGCACCGTAAAGTCCCCTGCAGACGCTCAAAGAGTTGTTGCTGAGACAAAGGATCCGGACTGCATAGGATTAGCAGCTTGGTTCCATACGTTTTCTCCCGGTGGAATGCACTTGGAGGCATACCGAAGTTTGACGGTTCCCTATATCCACCTCATTACTTCTATGAATGAATCAATGCCAGCCACCCTCGATATGAATTATATGAATACCAATCAGACACCCCACGGATTCATGGAAGGAGCTCATACATTAGTGAGGGCGGGAATCCGACAGAATGTGGTTTCGGGCCATTACGCCTCAGACGCGTTCCTGCGAAAATTTGAGATGTATGGCAGAGTTGCTGCAGCAGTAACCACGCTCAGAGGTCAGGAGATTCTGCGAATTGGCGGGAAGATGTCCGGTGTCAGAGGTACTGATGCAGACATTGCTGAATTACAAAGAATTACAGGAGTGAGAGTTAATGATGATCTTGGCCCCAACCTTATTGATGCAGAGATTCACAAATTAAGCAAAGATTCACTCAGAGAAATGGCTCAACAGTGGCTGGGGCGTTATGAATCGGTTCCAGAACTCGGAAAAACTGGCAAGGACCATGACAGCCTTCTCTACGCAGCAGGTCAGTATCTGGTTCTTGCAGAATTGTTGGGGACCATGAAGGCAACAGCATGGACTTCTTATTTCGGTAACCTTAGACCGATGACACAGCTCCCGGGGATGGCAGCACAAGAGTTGATGAGGGATGGATGGGGCTACGGAGCAGAAGGAGATGTCATGGCTGCAACTTTAGGAGCCGCACACTCGATCATGGGACAAGGACTACACGGAACATCATCATTTTCTGAGCCATATGTCTTCGATTTCACAAATAAAGCTGTGCTTTTCGCGCACATGATTGAAAGCAACCCTGCACTTGCTGCTGCCAAGCCACGATTAGAGATTCATCCATTGGATATCGGCCAGAGCGGAAACCCCGTGAGGACGGTGTTTGACTTTGCTCCAGGCGACTGCACCATCACCTCATTGTTTATGACACCATCAGGCTATAATCTTATGACATCGGATGCGGAGATTATTGAGACTCCCCCCTTGCCCAATTTACCAACAGCAAGAGGACTGGTAAGATACAAAGCTGACCTTGAAACTGCCCTGGAATGCGCTGCTCTTGCCGGAGAGACACATCATCCGACACTTTCCACAGCGCTCAGGATGGAATACCTGACTGCACTTGCAAACATGTGGGGCATACCACATCATGTAGTCAAAGCGGATACAAAATCTGAACAGTTTGCAGAAAGGCTAGAGTTATTGAGGGCCATAAGCAGATAAATTAATTTTTTATTTTAAGAAAATAGAAGCGAACAATAAAAAAACAAAACATGGAGGAAAAGAAAATGGGAATACCACAATTGAAGGGTGCACTGTTTAGCATAATGCGAGAAGAGGGAGGATTTACTCCTAGATATTATACTAAATCACTAAAGTTTGTAGAGACAAGGATGGCAAGCCTTGAAGCAGAGATAAATGCAGATTTTTTTAAAGGATCATTACCTTGGGTAAGAGCAGCGCCAGCTGAAAAAGTTGATTTGAATACAGAAAGATATGCTACGCCATTGTTTGAAGAAGCAAGAGCAGCGATCGGTTCAGCTGGTCTTGCAATGAGCGTTGGTGCATGGTATCTAGCTGGTGGGATGGGAACTCGATTTAGCCCGCATGTACTGGCTCCTAACGAAAAACTAACTTTAGAACAAACAATTGAATTCTGTGGAATGATCGGTGTTTCATCAATGTCATTCCATACACAAGGAGAAATGGGACCTACAAACAGAGAGGCCGCACTATACACATTGGCTCAACACCATATGAAAGTAGGATCTGAATTCGCGAACTTATTCACAGAAACACCGTTCAAGTTTGGTGGTGTAACCTCCCCTTATACACAGGTACAAGAATTAGCCTATTTGAGAAAATTGCAGGGATTCTTCTGGTGTGCTCAGGATAACACAGCATTTCAGGTTGATTGGCTGGGTCAGGACGGACAATATACATTTGACCAGGCAAATCCAAGAAGGCAGATGTTGGTAGAGTACTATGCAGATATGATGATGCTGACAGGTAGGAAGATAGCGCTTGAATTTAAGCCTGGAGATCCGGCAATATTTATGACAGAGGATGGTGTTGAATCATCTTTAAGGGTATGTCAAGATGCTGAAAACCTTGTTTATTCCAGAATAAAAGAAAATGTAGCAGCAGCGATGAAAGGAGGGGGAATGGAAGAAATAGTTGCAGAAAGTGTAAAAAGATTCTCTCAGTTTGCTGGCTCAATGGGAATAAACATTGAAGACGCGCACGTATATACAAAAACAGCCCAAATTGTTGCTCATGCAACTGAAACAAGCATAAACGCCGGTTTAACTACGCAATTCTTAGACGACGTTAGGATGTTAAAAGGAATGGGATATGAAACTAAGGAAGCTGACACAGTTATAGCTAATTACACAGGCAGATTGTTCCACAGGCATCCAAATGATGCATTTGTTGGAAATGGAGATCCTGATTTATTGCCAGGTATGGTGCATGAATCAGACTTAGTTGTAAGCAGCTATCATGAAAGAAAAGCAGGACTGCACCAAAAAATCGTCTATGAACCTGATCTGTTTGCAGTAAGAGACGATCCTCTTGAAAATGTTGTTGAAGCATTCAATAGGATAAACAGAGCGCATGCAATCGCTGCCAATCTGATTAAGATTGAAGACAGAGAAATTACAAATGGTTTCTTGGCACCAGACCAAAGCATTTTAGACGTTGGTCAAGCAAGATTATCTGCTTACATGAGAGAAGCAAATGAAATGCCGCTTGATTATAGAGCTATTCCGCTAAGTGTTGCATCTGCGTATAGAAAGATGGTTGGTAAAGAGATTTTGTTCCAGAACAAACCATTTGAAAGAGATACAGGCGCAGTACCTGGTGGATATTTTGTTCCAGCAGTAGTAGCTAAATAAATTTTTTTATTTTATTTTTTTAAATTAAAAGCAATAAAAACAGGCAGGGGGACAAAAAATGGCAATAATACAACCAACATCACAATATGTCAATAAAGAGGGGAAGACAGAATATAGGTTCACATTTGGGCCATGGAATATTCATCCAGGAGCAGATCCATTTGGGCCAGCAGTTAGAGGTGAAATAACATTTGCAAAAAAAGTTGCAATGTACAGGACTCTTGGTTTTGCAGGAGTGCAGTTTCATGATGATGACGCAGTGCCTGGCATTATGGATAAGTCATTATCTGCAGTTGGAAAAAAAGCAAGAGAAGTCAAAAGCATGCTTGATGGTGAATCATTGGTGGCAGAATTTGTTGCGCCACGTTTATGGGAAGATAACAGAACAATTGATGGAGCTTATACATCTAACAACCCTGCATGCCGCCAATATGCTATAGATAGGTCAAAATGCGCTATAGATGTCGCCAATAATCTTGGAACAGATCTTATCGTATTATGGCTAGCACGGGAAGGAACATATATTAGAGAAGCAAAAGATCCTGGACGTTCTGTTGAATACTTGGTAAATGCTATTAATGTAATGCTAGATTATGATCCAAACATTCGTATTGCTGTTGAACCAAAACCAAATGAGCCGATGGATCAAGCTTACATTCCTACAACAGGACATGCGGTAGCCTTGGCATTCATGACAAAGGACCAATCTAGAGTAGGTGTTAATATTGAAAGTGCCCATGCTATACTAGCAGGTTTAGACCCATCTGATGAAATGGGGTTTGCATTAGCATGCAATAAGCTTTGGACAGTTCACTTAAATGATCAAAATGGACCGAAATATGATCAGGACAAAACATTTGGATCTGTGGATATTAGAAGAGCTTTCAATCAGGTGCATGTCCTTGAACAGAATGGTTATGGAAGAAATGGTGAGATGGTCGGGCTAGATGTTAAAGCTATGCGAACACAACCAGCAGATATTGCAACAAAACACTTACTGCACAGCAGACAAATCTTTTTAACATTAGTTGACAAAGTAAGAACATTTAATTGGAAAAATGCAGAAGAACTCAAAAGGAAAAGGGATTACGAGCAGTTAGAAGTTGAAATTTTAGATCACATCATGGGTAAATAAATTTTTTGTATTTGTTTAGCTCTTTTAGCAGAGGTTTGTACTTAGCATTCGGTTAAACTCGGTTTTTATTTCTTTTTTCTGGATTTGCCATGTGGCAATGAGTGATGCGAGTGTTTCGTAGGTCTTGGTTCCTTTTTCGGAGCGGAACGCTCCGATTATCTTTCGCACCAAGACTGTTTCTCTGATTGCTTGTTCTGCGTAGTTGTTTGTTGGCTGCACTCCCAAGATTTTGATGCAGGTGAACCAGCTCTCTATATGAAAATCAATGTACTTGACGACTGCTTGGCATTCTTCATAGCGCGAGTAGTACGAGATTACTTTTTGTAATTCAGCAGTCATTTGCAGGTACTTATGTCCTCGCTGTTGTTCTGTTCTTTCCTTGCTATTGAAATTAAGTATCCTGTCAAAAAGCTTACTGAGCTTTTTGTGGAAGTGTCTTCCTGCGACGCTTTCGAGTTCTGCGGATTTGCGTAGTAAATGCGCCCAGCAACGCTGTAAAGTTGCGTTGCTGAGGAAGTCGTATGCGCGCCAACAGTCGCACACTATCGTGCCAGTGTAGTCCTTGCCTAAAATCTCTTCGAGGACCTTGCTACTTCTGCTGTTCCGAATCACAAGCAGCAGGTCAGTGTCAGAGCGGAAGGCCCAGACCCACCAGTTCAGGCCAAGAACGCGAAAGCTCGTTTCATCGATGTACAAGAGCTTTGCTGTCTTGATCTTCGACTTCAATGCCGAGTATTCCGCTTCTCCTGCCTTAGCCGCCCTCTCGATAATTGCCTGCACGCTTGCAGGCGCAAGCTTCAAATCGAAGCTTGCATCAAGAAAGCTCGAGGTCTTCCTCAACACACCTCTTACGATGAACTTGAGGAAGATAACAAGAACTATGAGGTTTATGCCAAATCTGCCCTGCAATGGAGTCATGCCATCACGGGCAAGAAACTTGAGGCCGCACTTGTTGCACTTGCAAACATCACGCACAACATCCACAGTCTGCGGACGAATCTCAGGAGGCATCTCCTCTTGTTGCTGATGTTTCTGGCCAATCACGCCAACATACTTACTGTGGCAATTAGGGCATTCTTTACCAAGAATGTGCCGCACTTCATGCGGCACCAGCCACGGTCTCGTCGTGCCAGGATGCCCCTTCGGGGCACCGCGCCTGTGCCGCCGCACAGGCCGAACAGCAGGCTTAAGAAAAGGATGAGCACTCGGAGGAGTGTTAGGGTTCTTGTATTTGCGAAGTTCACGCTTGAGCTTATCAATCTCAACAAGAGAATCATAAAGATTGTCGACAAGCTCGTCTTTCGACTTCTTCTTCAATTCCTGTTTGTCACAATAGAGTTTCATTGTTCAAGAAGGACTACCTTAACGCGTTTTCCAATCCATTCCACTGGCACATAAACGCGACCACTGTTACCGCTTTTATTGACCCGCTTCTCAAGCATCTCAAAACCAGTCAAACGAATATTTGTCTCCTTCATGTTAGCTACAATGTAGCTAACAAGTATTTATACTTTATTGTGCTGGACAATACAAATCAAAGAAAAAAGTCAAAAATCAGCTAAACAAATACAATTTTTTTATTTTTTTCCTTTTTAATTTAAAAAACAATAATCTAATATGGTGCTATTTCCTTAATCTTAATGTCAAAAACCACACATCAGAGATGGGTGGCATGTTGTGGTTAGTACAAACATATGCGATGGTTTTTGACACTGAAATGTTGGAAATCGCAAGCGATTTCTGAGCACATTGAAAATCCTTGATTTTCAATGATTCCATTGATGTGGTTTTTGAACACAACAAAATCCCAACGGCATATTATTTTGCTGTCAAACCATTTGTTACAAACAAATGGAATTTTGTTGTTTCAATTTTTATCAATAATATCTTTGCCTTTGTTTACAAAAAGGAGCGTCTTAAGCCTTAGTTCATTTACAAGCTTCTTGTCAAAAACAATCTGGCTTGAGTATGATGCTTTCTCACGTTCCTGTTTTGACTGGACATAAAATAAGATATCATTGTTATCGAGATATATGCGATTGATAAGCTCAATATCATCCTTAGTTAACTCTTTCCCATAATAATATTTTATCAATACGCAAAGAGTTGCATCATGGTTTTTTGATGAAAACCCTTTCTTGAGAAGCAATGCCAGAGCAATATGGTAACTTGCATAATAACAGCCAACAATTGCCCAATCAGTATAATTCTGCTTTAAAGTATCCTGTATAAAGCTTGCATTATGCTCTGCCTTTTGTATATGGCCTTTCATCTCAGCTTCATCAAATTCCTGTTTAAACAATATTTTATTCTTTATGTAAAAATCAATCTTCTCACCAACAAGCTGCGGGTTTTCCAATAACTCCTTTAATTGTTTTTCATTCATTGTAGATTACCTCATAATAGTATTTCTGGTTAAAAACAGGAAAACCAGTATTTAAAGCCGACTGCACCACATTATCTTTTTTTAATTTCAGCTCTTCTATAAATTGTTTTTCACCAATTCTGAACACCTGCATATGAACTCCTGTTTGTGCCTCTACAACCCTTTTAGATCTGTTATCTTTGCTGTTGCTGACTTCCAATATATCAATATCAGAATCATTTTTAAAATTTCCCTTTGCTGTTGAGCCAAAAACAACAGCAAGCAGAGGCTTGGTTTCAAGAGATTTAAGATAGATTTTTATTGCATTTTTCCTTAACAATGGAAGATTTTCAAGCCTTTCATAATCAAACAAAGGTAAGATTACAGGAGTAAAGTCTTTGCTGATATAAAACTTTTTCAGATTACCTTCAACAGCTGCCTTTAAAATTCCTTTTTTTACCAACGAGTTCAGATGCATTGAAGCAGTGCTTTCATTCATATGGGAAGATCTGGCAATTTCCCTTAAATGCACAGGCTTATTCCCATTGCTATAGAATATCCTTAGAATCTTCAATATTCCAGGCTTGATTATTGTTTGCATTTTCCAAACATATGTTTGAAATAATCAAACATATATAAACTTTTCGCTTGTTTTTCCCTTTTTTATTATTCAAGAAATTACTGGAATATGCTTAAAAGTAGGGAATTGGAACATGGAGTTGAACTGTCCACAAATTGTGTACAGTTGAAATTAGAAGCTCAAGATGGTAAAATGAGGCCAACGGACTGTGCAAATACTGAATCTATATTCGGGATTGTTCAATCGATTCCTTCTAAAAAAGCAGAACCATTTAAAAGATAGTTAGCAAAGGTCGGCTATGAGCGCATTCAGGAAATAGAAAATCCAGAGATAGCTCAAGACAGGGTAAAAGCATGCTATGAGCTAAAAGGTTATCCAAAAGACTGGCGCAATAGCTGAAAATACAAGAAAAGAAATTGAACAGAAAACAGGCAAATCTATTGTCTCAAAAAACAATTATCTTCACTTGGCTAAAAAGAAACAGATTGAATAAAGTAGGCTAACTTTTTTATTTTTTCTCGTGTTGTCAAAATGTCTATTTTTTGTCACCACTTTGGGACACATTTGACGTCAGTCAAATACAAATATTTATAAATAATAAACCAACTTTAAGGTATAATTTTTTCAGGGGATTTTAAAAAAGAGTTTTGAAAAATAGTTAATCATAGAAATATAAAAACTCATGATCAACGATGAATGTATTACTGCCGTATTGGTCGCATCCGTATGGCGGTGAGCATCATAAATTATTTGAAAGGAATAAGGTGAAAAAGATGGAAGAAAAACTATTTTTAGGGATCGAAGGAAGTTCTCAGTCAACTACTGCTGTTGTCATCGATGGAAAAAATGTCGTGCATAGAGAATCTGTTAAGTATGATGATATCCAACCTCCGGGATATATTCTTAAAGATGGTTTCTGGGAGCTTGAGGGTAATGTTGTTCTGGGCTCGCCAGTAGTGTGGACAATGGGTCTGGACCATATTCTGACAGGCATTCCTAAAGAAATGAGAAAAAACATTGCGGCTGTTTCCGGTTCTGGACAACAGCATGGATCTGTTCTTTTAAGGATGCCCATATCGACAATAGTCAATTCATTAGACCCATCTCAACCGCTTACGGGTCAGCTCATTGATAGATTTGCTTTTACCAGAACTGATACTATTCGAGGCGACTCAAGATATACTGCAGCTGTATGGAAAGACTCTTCAACAACAAGCCAGATGGAAGAGATCATCGAAGCTGTTGGCGGATCTCTCCGAATTGTTGATTTGACAGGTGGCGGAGCATTTGAAAGGCTTACCGGTCCTCAAATCAGAAAATTCGAGCAAATGTATGGTAATGCATGGCATGATACTAAGGAAGTTCACCTTGTTTCATCATTTCATTATGGACTGTTGACAGGTCAGGCAAAGGTTGATCCGGGAGATGCTGGCGGCATGATGCTGATGAATGTTGACAGAAGAGCCTGGTCAAAGATATTGACAAGAGCAACTGCAACTAATCTACTAATAAGGCTACCTAACATTGGTGCAGCTGATCAGTTGAGCGGTGCAACATCAAACTACATAGTTAATAGATTTGGTCTAGATGCTTCAGTAGCTCCATTCTCAGGAGACAACCCAAATTCATTAGTCGGAGTTGTATTGACCGGCGATGGAGATATAGGTATCAGCTTAGGAACCAGCGACACTGTTTTTGGATCTATGGGTGCCAGCAAAAAATGGGATTACTCTGGTGGCACTTGCGTGTTCGGAGACCCAAAAGAGTTTAACCATAATATGTACTTAGCATGTTGGAAGAATGGATCAACAGTAAGAGAAAAGATTGCAAAAGAGTTTGGAATGGATTGGGCAGCTGTCTCACAATATCTTCTTGACACAAATCCAGATCCGAAAAAGATGGCAGTGTATTGGCATGAAGCTGAAATAGCACCAAAAACTTCCAAACCATTAACTGACCGTTCGCCTGGATTTGAAAATGGAGATATGTACAACATTAAAGCGATGGTGGAGTATAAAATATTCTCAATGATGGCAAAATTAGAAGCTATGGGTATCGAGCCAAAGAGGTTATTTGTCACAGCAGGAGCCTCAGACAATGATGGGCTTGTGCAGACGATTGCGGATATTACTGGAAAAGAAGTCTACCGAAGAGATGTTTCTGATTCTGCTACATTAGGAGCAGCTTTAAGGGCAAGGCATGCCTATCTCAATGAGGATCAACCAACTCCATGGAATGAGGTGTTATCTCCATTTGAGACTGTATCAAAAACATTTACACCAAATTCAGCAAGACATGCAGTCTACCAGGGGATGTTTGAAGCTTACAAACAATTTGAAGCTGCGGCTGCAGCAAAGGCGAGGTAATGAAAAATGTTAACAAACGAAACATTGTTTAGAGTACAAGATGCATCACACGCGATAATGGCTAAAGTTTTACCTACATACGCAGCTGTTCGAGGACCAAGATACATGGAAGTAGCAGATTTTAGTCTAACAAACCCGAAGTTTAATGTAGGAGATACATTTACTGGAGATCCACGGTCGCTAGATCAGACTACAATAGATGATCAAGGACTTGAGCTGATGGTAATAACTAATCAAGCTCCCACAATAATTTTACCTGCTACCAATACTGCTCCGGCGATTAAATCTTCCGGTTATGGAAGTAAAGCCCTTAGCTGGACAGCTGCAAAAGAAGGTGCTGAAATTGGACAATATTTGCCGTTTCATGAACATGATCCTATTGTTGTGCTTTACAGGGAAGCAGTAACAAGAGCAAGACCAAGATTCTTAAAGTATCTTACACCTATTGAACAGCTTAATCCTGATTTTGGACCGGCAGACAAGAGAGGAGAATTTGATACATCTCAGTTTGCATATTATGTTCCAAAAAGAGGCACATCAGAAAGGACTCTTGAGAGTATCAGAAGTTTCGCTGCAAAATATGGTGGAGAAGTCATCGCTGGAAAAGGAGAGACCTTTACTGTTTGGCATGGAGATGGTAACTATATAGGTGTAAGTCTAGGCAGGAAAGACGAACGGGCGGTTGATTTCAATTTGTCTGACAGTGTTTGGGCATCAGTTCCAGCAGCAGAAAGAGAGATAATACCAAGGGTATTTAGGCCAGGGGAGATAGTTACTGTACCGATGGTATTAGGAGAAAATTATACTATTCCACCAGGACATTGGCATGCTGTACGTGCGGGTAAAAATGGTCTCTTTGTACTGGAGTCTTCAGGTGAAAGTTATGATCCAGGAGACCTCTTCCTAAATCGTGCCATAAGAAGAGCGACTAAAACTCTGGACGACAACAAAGTTGTAATCGCAAGCGACTTCTTAGAGCAAAAAGGATTTAGACTTGTAAGAGGTTAGAAAAGTAAATGCTGCCAGACCTCGGAATCGGAATCATTGGCTTAGGAAATGCTGCAGTTATGCATACAGTTGCGATCATAGGCCAGGAAGGCATGCCTCCAGTTGAGGGAGCCCACATTGTCGGATACTTCAATCACCGAGGTGGCGATGAAAGATTTCAACAGTTCAGGCAACGATTAGGTACTGAAAAAGGTGTAGAGTTACCAAGCGATATCACTTTTACAACTGAGCTTGATGAATTCTTAGCAAGAGACGATATTAACGCAGTAATCATCGTAACTCCTTCAGGAGAGCATGCATCATATGGTGTAAGGGCAGCAGAAGCTGGCAAGCATATGATAATGGATAAACCGCTTGAAGTTACTTTAAAGGCTGCTGATTATTTGACTGATGCTTGTCTTACACAAGGAGTTGTTCTGGCACCAGTCTCCCAGAAAAGATTTGAACCGAGTGTACAAAGGACAAGGCAAGCTATTCAAGACGGAAAACTAGGGGACCTTACTGAAGTACATGCGCTGGTTCCCTGGTGGAGAGATCCTAAATATTATAAAGAAAACTGGAGAGGAACATTGCAGTATGATGGTGGTGGCGCTGCGATGAACCAAGGAATCCATTTCATTGATTTGCTTAGGCATCTGGGTGGTGAGGTCAGAGAGATTTTTGGAGAAGCACGTCGTATCTATCACTCTATTCAAACTGAAGACCATGCGTATGCCTCCGTAGGATTTGAAAATGGGGCAACAGGAACCATTTTTGCAGCCACACATTTGAAATCAAGAGAGGGTTATAAGGAACAGGTTATAGTGAAGGGAACTGAAGGGGAGATAATATTAGCAGGAGGTAATCTTAAACAGGAAGTTTGGCAGCTGCGAGATAATGCTCCATATACTGATCCACAATATGAGAGTGTAAGCAGTGCTTCTGATCCCAACATTATTCCGCTTATGGCCCATAGGACTCAAATTCAGAATATAGTCAGACATATTCAAGGTTCCAATAAATTAGCTGTAAGCCCAGATGATGCGACTCGAACATTAGAACTTATATTGGCTTTGTACCAATCATGCGAACTTGGACGACCAGTTACACTACCTATCGATAGAACATATAGACCAGGCCCAGGGTATGTGAGGGACTTAAGAGTTCATGGGGGAGATAAAAAATGCCAACAAACCTAAAGATTGACGTATTTGATCCAGTGCACCAGCATGCTGCCTTTCTCTTCGGGAAGAGATTCGATGATATTCCTGGATTGACGATTGATCCAACTGTTCATGTGTACCATAGCGAAAGTAATCCGCTCACGGCCTTCGATACAAAAGTAGCTAACAGCGGCGCAGAAGCATTAGGGTACAAATTCCAAAGACACCCATCAAGTTTTCCGCTCGAAGATATGTTAAAGTCAAGGGGAGATATTCTGGTACTAGCATCTCCGAATCATAGTAAGCTTGACGTGCTCGCGCACACTGCAGGAACCGGATATCGCCTGATCCTAGCAGATAAACCGTGGGTCATCGAACCAGAAAGAACAGACGAAGTACAAGAACTACTGGACAGAGCCACCCACAGAGGCACTATCCTTCAGGACATCATGACAGAACGGCATGAGTTAGGTACCATTGTTCAGATGTGCCTGATGCAGAATGCTGAATTGTTCGGAGAGTTAACAACTGGAAATCCAGAACACCCTGCCCTGACGAAAAAAAGCATTCATATTCTTGATAAATCCCACCAAGGCATTGTGAGGCCATTGGAATATTTTGATGTAGGATGGCAAGGCGAAGGTATCGTAGATGTAACTGCCCATTTGGTTGACATGGCCAACATGATGGTCAGACCCAATTCAGCAATCGCTCCAGAAGATATTGCTCTTGTGGAACAATATGCCAGAAGATGGGCCACAGAAGTTCCTGCTTCAAACCTGATGGCTATGACAAAAGGGAGGTCATATGGTTTGAGGGGATCATTACCGGTCATGACCAATGGGTCATTTGTCTATAAGCTTGATGGACACTGGGTCGGTATCGAAGTCGTCTGGAATCTGCAAGGCGAGGATGACGAACACTACTCAACTACCCTAGAATCCAAAGCAACCATTATTGTTGAAAAAGGACCACAGGATAAGCATCAAAGGATATATGTAAAACCCACCAATGGTGAAAGTAGTACTGATTTTATGAAAGCACTTTCCACACAGGTGGGAACATTGACAAGGAGGGGTATTACAGGTGCAAGTATTGGAGCGTATGTTACAAATAGAAACGGCTATGAAGTCATTATTCCAGAGCTACACTTCACCAATCACTTCGCGCACTTTACTGAAGTCGCAGAGCAAGCATTCCGGTATGTGGCCGGAACAGAACCATTCCCAAGAGAGGTGGAATACAGCAGGCTCCTGACAAAATATCACTTGACAACGCAAGCATTGAAAGCCGCAAGGGCAAACATGGGGAGATAAAAATGTCAACAAAGAAACCAATATCGCTGGCAGCGGTCGGCTTAGCGGTTGATGACCAGGTCTATCACGCAAAACCAGGAGTTGCCTATGCTCAAATTAGGGAAAAAGTGCCTGGCTTTCCGGTAGATGAGGGGGGCTTAAATGAAACTGATGATGCAGAGATCTTTGAAAGGTCCACAAACCAGATGGCCGGATCTGGTTTGTTTAGAGAAGATCCCAATGGCATCAAAGGGATGTATGTTGAGAGAAATCCAGGTGGCGGGTTGAATGCTTTGCTGTTCGTTGCTGGCTATGCGCGCCAGTTAGGGCTGCCGAGCACAGGCGGTTTCTTTGCGCTGGGAACCGATGGTGGAGAATATGATACTTCTGCAAAGTATCTGATAGAAAGCGGCGAAGCAGCAGGCATAGACATGTCAGGATGCTTCCCATTAAAGGGAGGAACAGCAAGAACTGTTGCGGTTGTGAGAAAGACAGAATCAGGTGATTTGGAGAGAAGTTTTATTCACTCGCCTGGTGTTGCTAACAATGCATATGCACCTGATTATATGGGAGCCGCAGATCCCTGCCAGATTCAGGCAGCAACATTTTACTATCTGAACATTGCACGTTCGATGTGCTTGAGATCAGGCACAGGTATACGGGTTCTGTTTGAAGAGTTTAAGAGACGTAAAACCTTAACAGTTCTTGATACAGGAGGAGACCTAAAAAGGATGAGGAACATAGGACTTGATGGCTATTGGGGGCCTTACCTTGGAAGATCTATCGATATATTTGCACCAAGCGCAAAAGAAGCATATCATTTAACAGGAAGAATGCCCTTTGAACGGATGGCTGTGCAATTGGGCTATGCTGAAAGTGGACCAGGCATAGTAATTTTTAAGAATGGGCCTGCCGGGAGCACTGCATTTACGTGGGATAATAATAATTTGTCTGACCTTAGCCAAGTAAGTGGGGGCAGTAATCATGATTGGACATATACAACTTCCATCGTACCCTCGTTTGATGTGGAAGAGGGCGGAGCAAGTGTCGGAACTGGAGACAAATCATTAGCAACCGGAATTGTCCGATTAATCACAAGAAGAGTTTCCACACCTAAAGAACTTTTGATTGCAATTAATGCAGGTGGTGCCCTAGCAGTCCAGGGAAAACCTCTTACCCAAGCAAACTTAGATGATATTCTAAAAAATGGTATACCCCGCTTTTTCTAGGGTGTTGTTACCATCTTAACAATATCTTTATAAACAAACATTTTGTTCTTAACTTAAATGTGAGGTGTAATTAAAATAGATTGTTACGCCAAACCAATATAATCAAAAAATTCTCTCAGAGAATTTTTTGGTCTTTGCGATTTACAGCGCAAACCCAGCATTTTGCTGGGAGGCAAAAAGCGTAAACTATTGATTCCGGAAAATAAACACAAATATTTGGATGTCAAAATGTCAAAGCTAAAAGTAGGCGTACTAGGAGCAACCGGCATGGTTGGCCAGAATTACATCAGGCTATTGGAAAACCATCCTTGGTTTGAAGTTTCTTATGTAGCTGCGTCTCCCAAATCAGCTGGTAAATCCTATAAGGAAGCACTGGCAGGAAGATGGGCAATGCAAACACCGATTCCAAGAAGTATAGAGAACTTAATAGTCCACGATGTATCTAAAGTTGAAGAAGCAAATGAGGTAAGCTTTGTATTCTCGGCAGTTGAGATGGAAAAAGATGAGATTAGAGATATCGAAAACCAATATGCCGCAGCAGGCATTCCGGTTGTTTCGAACAATTCTGCCCATAGGTGGACCGATAATGTCCCTATGTTGATTCCTGAAATAAACCATGAACATATCAATATAATCCCTGAGCAGCAGAAAGCACATGGGTGGGAGAAAGGATTTGTTGCAGTTAAGCCAAATTGTTCGGTGCAAAGTTACCTAACGCCAATCTACGCCCTGCTCAAAGCAGGATACGCAATAGACAAGATGATCATAACCACCATGCAGGCCATCTCAGGAGCAGGAAAAACTTTTGACACCATGCCTGAAATAATAGATAATGTGATTCCTTATATAGGCGGCGAGGAAGAAAAATCAGAGAAAGAGCCCCTAAAGATATTGGGCAGAATAGAGAAGGGCAGGATCAAGAACAATGATACAATAACAATTTCTGCCCATTGCAATAGGGTTCCAGTTACCGATGGTCACATGGCATGCGTAAGCGTCAACTTCAAGGGCAACATTCCAACAGTAGATGAAATAAAAAGAATTTGGAAAGAATTTAAATCAGTGCCGCAGGAGTTAGACCTCCCCTTTTCCCCTCAGCAGCCTATAATCTATGAGGAAGAGGACAACCGGCCTCAGACCAAACTGGACAGGAACAACGATAAGGCAATGGCTGTCACAGTCGGCAGGCTAAGGCCCTGCAACATCTTTGACATAAGGTTCGTCGGATTATCCCACAACACAGTGAGGGGTGCAGCAGGTGGCGGCATATTGAATGCTGAACTGCTCTATAAGAAAGGATATATCAAATAGCTATTTCTTTCGTTTCCTGGAATGTTCCTGCTGAATAAGTTTTCTCTTAGTAATTGCTCCAAACAAAGCCACCAATAGTCCGATGACTAAGAAAGCAAAAGCAAAGTCATATCTTTCAAAAGCCCCCGAATACACAAAAGACAAGAAAATGAATAATATAGAAGCAGCAAGGTATAAGTCGCCGATCGTCCGTCTTCTCAGTTTCATTTTAAAAAAAGTAAAAAAAATAAATTTATGGTGCTTTCGCAACCAAGCTTCCGGTTGTGGTCTTGGAGAATCCATCTGAATCAGTAAAGACCAGGGTGATGTCTCCCTTGATTTTAGCGCCACTTGCAGTCAATGTTGCACAGGTTCCTCCACCGCTGAATGTGAGCGTTGAAGAGTTGTCTGCGGTAACTGCAGTATCTGCAGCTAAGGTGCAACTATTTGCTCCCTGTGAGATTGATGAACCGCTTGCTTCTAGCGTAACTGCCTCAGCGAGTGAGTTGGATACCTTCAGCTGTATACTGGTACCAGAAGACACGCTGAACTTATCGCAGAACAGACCGCTTCCTGAACTAATGACGCACTTCTCAGGCAAGAATGTATCCGGATTCAATACTCCGAAATATGCCAGTGCACCAATAGCTACCAAGACAACCAAGATAGCCCAACCATAGGTCATCAAAAATTCCATGGCTGCTTGTCCTTTCCTTGCCATTTTTTCACCTCGTTTAATGGACTGAATTATATGTAAATGGTCACTGGCAGAGCACCTATTTAAATCTTTTGGTTTTATATACTAGTATACTATTTTGTCTACTCAGGGGCTCTGTAGAAAATGTAGGTTAGCAGCCTTGGGTCAAACCTAATTTAATCAAATAACGAACTGACAAGGGAGTAGTCCCGGTCGGGGATATGTCAGTTTCCCGATTATGTCTTCCAAGGTTTGAAGCTGCTAACTCGAGCTATAGCTAGATTTTCTACAGAGCCCTACTCAGGATATGACAGTCCGACAACATCATAAGTGCTTAGATGATCCCCATCAAGCTTAACCCAGGAGGGGGTGAGATTAATGCGGTATTCGCCATTAGTCATACCTACCCAATAATAATGGTCAACCAGACTGCTCTGGGTATGTATTTCTGAACCTGAAAAGCCAACGCTTTCCAGCTCCTTTAGGTTAACCAGACTTTCAATGCCGCAGCATGAAGACCCTGAAAGATTGCTTTCAAATCTCATAAGAAAACTGGGAGCATCCGGGTTAAATGTGTAGTAGGAATCATTGATATGGTCCATGAAGTTATCCACATACCAGGTGTCCCCCTGTTTGTAGGTGTAATTGTCTCCATAGGGTGTGATATTTATTATATTAGTGATTCGGCCTAAGCTGTACACCACATACAATGGATCTTCAAATTCTGCTATCTTTACCTGAGTTTCAATAATCTCTTCCCTCTCCCATGAGGCAATGCCGGTTGAATCAGAAACATTGATGCTAAGATTTACCCATACCGAAACTTTCCATGGCTCTATTTGATACGCCCTTACCTCATGCAGCTCCACACCAGCTTCAATATTGAGCTTGGAAGCTTCAGACTGCACATTCTCAATCCAGCTTGTGAACTTGGATGCGACCATAAGGCTTGAATTTATGCCTTCAACTGTTCCATTGAGCAAGGCTTCCTTAAAGCTGTGCTCGCTGTCATTCAAGAAAGTACCAGTGTTAATGACCCTTTGCTCCATGGCCATTATGGAACGAAAAGAAGAGATGTACAAGCCTCGCTCAAGATCGCGCTGCAGATCCTTAATAAAATCATTCATGGAATCAACTCGCATTTCAGTCACTGCCATCTTCTCACCAAGCCTGCTGTAGCCGGGAATGACGAAAACAAAGATAAATATAAGCAGGAATCCAATGGTCAATATAGTGAAGTACATGCCCTTCTTGTTCATTTCCACACCCTCACCTCAAAGATAGTTGGTCCCCACATGAACGGTATCTTCCCGATGGAGAACGATTCTACCCCTATATCTCCAGATCCGAATTTGACGAAGAGCATGCCATCATCATCAAAGTCAAGCTGGGAGAAGAGATGACAGACAGCATTGTCAATCGCATCGGTGTTATGATCAATATTGCAATTGGATGTATTGGTGAAGATACAGGTCTTGGAACCGGTATAGGTCTCGGGTATAGGTACCGTTGTTTGGCTCCCATCATCAAAAGTTACTGTCCATGAGCACCCATCAGCGCTGCCGAACACGCCCGTATAATTGATCTGCAGATCGATACCTAATGTATATATCACTCTATTGTCTGGAGAACCAATTGAAATGTTGCCAGGCCCTTGCGCGGTAGAAACATAAACGCTGTTATTCCCTGAGCTGACATAACTAATGGGCACATTGAGTGTGTACGGATCTCCTAATAAAGAATATTGGAGTCCATAATGTGAAAGATTGTAGAAATAATTCCAAGGTGTGGTTTCATTCTTGATGGCAGCTCGGTCAGTCCATCGCTGGCCAGAGTAGGAAGTTAACTTGGCGTCATACACTACAGTGCCGGGGGGCACCTCAAAATCAGCCGCGCTTATACTGTTTCCAAATGGATCGCTTTCCAAGGTGACAGGCAGCCTCCCATACTGAGAGGACACCCCTTCTGGAGTGTAGTCCAAGGAGATATAGGAATCGGTATAAAGAATGGTACTTATATTACCGGTTATATTTGCAGCCTGTTCCTCAAACTGGAGCTCAATGATGTTATTAGCTATCGTACTATAAATCGAGGTGAGCTCCTCTGCATTGTTTGCGTTGTAGGCATGGCTGCAGTCATCACAGCATGCAATGCTCTGCATGGTTCCAGTTTCAGCCCCGCTGCCAAATGCCACTGAATAAATCCTGATACCATAATCCTCAAAGGCCCGGCAGGCTTTTTGTACTGCCTCATTATCGGCATTAGCAGAGTCATAGCTGCTCCGATGGCCTATCTTAGTGTTTGCCTGTCCATCACTCATAACCAACATTGACATATACCGGTCATAAGTATAGGTAGTATTGCTCCATCGCAGTGTAAAATTCAGATTCTGGAACTGCCAGCCATCATTAGTGCCTGAAGTAAGCTGGCATCCATCAACTGTTCCTGAAGTGATGCGAATATCGACAGTAGAATCATTCAATGCGTATAAGGGGACATCAAAACTGACATTATTCCACAGATTTCCTTCATAGTATCTCTGCTCGTCCATCCGGCCGATATAATTATTGTTGACGAATACACAGTCATAATAATTTGGAGCAGAACCCAATGCATCAAAGGTAAGCACACCAGATTTCATAAATTCAGGCATAACACCCGGATTGAATGAAGTAGTATATGATAGAGAACTCTCTCCCAAGGTCACTGGTCCAGCTAAAAAGTGATTGGATTTCTGTATGTCAACAGGCCACTCCCATGCAACGAGCTGCACATTCTTGAAATCCCAATCATCCTGCTCTCCTGAGGTTCCGAAGCAATCGTAGATGTTTGCGCCTGTTAAGGTTATATTGTTGGTACCAGTCTGCTCGACAGAATAGCTTATGCTCACATCCTGCAATAGAGGAGTTACATTACCGTCAGTAGTGCTCATATTTGCCCTCCATTGGATATACCTGCCTGGTGCTTGGGCTACAATGCCAGAAGAGGTATAAACTGAGTCACCCCAGCCATAATTATCCCAGGTTGCATCAGGCGATGCACTATTGCCTGTCCTAATCTCTATGACTATGTCTGTTCCAGGAGGCACACTTTCAGTCCAGGTAATAGTGCCCCATGTGGCTGATCCTCCTGAATCAAACACCGGAGACAATAGTAAACCAGTAGGGACATAACTTTGTGATATGCCTGCCTCAACTTCTTCATCACCATAGGAGATAAAAGAATCAGTTAATGAAAGGTATTGGGCTTTGATCCAATCAGCAGACAATGCTTTATTGGTCAGACGAAGTTCATCAATAAAACCATCATAATCGTCCTCTCCACTAGTCCCAGAATGCATACGCGTGTCTCCAAAACCTATCTGAATATTTCCGGTGTTGCTGTATAATCTCCTTCCGTCACCAGATGAGAATTCCTGTCCATTCAGGAACCCTTTGAGGCAGTCAGCGCATGCGGAATTATCCCCATCCTGTAGCCCCAATACAGCATAATACCAGGTTCCGGTATTGATGCCAGCACTCAACCAAGTCCCATCCCAATTGCTCTGGCTAGAATCCCTATTCCACCCACCTACGTAAAGGGAAGTGCCAGTTACATATAGGTTTAATCCCTTGGTGCTGCTTCCTTGCTCATAGAGTATATCCTTACTGGCGCCTGAGCCTATGGTATCTGCCTTGAATAATATCTCAATGGTTTTATTGTCCCAGGGACCACCTGTATTTATCAGGTTTGAATTTGCGACCAAGTGACGGTCATTGCTGCCATCATACCAATATGAGCTGCCAGTCGCTGCAGGACAGTTCGTACAGCTCAGGTCATTATTATTAGGAGAAGAATCCTGATTTGATGCCATATGCCATACTGCGGCATAGTCGCCCCAGACAGAACTGCTTTGATTATCTGCTGCAGCAGGATTTCCATAATACATCCATACGTAGTCTGCATTGGAAGATCCGGCAATAGAAGGAACCTTGACCCATACTGAAGATATGCCTGATTCATTCCATTTCTCAATTTCGTAAGGCAACAGCATGCCGGCACTATTTGTGAAGCGAAGGTCCTGTCCTTGATTCTGAGTTTGGCTATAATCAACCCTGCTGTTATCCAATGAAATAATAACCGGGAAGCCTTCAAGGATTTCACTCTGCGCACTATTATCAAAAGTTAATTTCCGCCGTTTTGTATAATCACTGTCCATCCAGGCACCCTCAAGGTTGAGCTGAGCGCTTCCTGGTACACTATTTACATCTATATCAGAAAGACTGCATTGTTGGAACTCTGCCTGGGAAGAGATGCTCCATAATCCGGAAACTGCGCCTGAGGACGGAAGCCACTCCTCCAAAATAGGATAACTGCAAGTGTGCCATCCGGTGCTGCCATCATCATTAGATTCGCACAGTCTGCCAAGGTAATGGTCATTGAAAAATACACAATCCTTGTAGTTGTTTTCTGTATCAATGCTGCGTGCAAACACATTGAGCTGAGCTTTTACAAAAGCAGAATGATTTACAGTGAGGTCCAAATTTTCTGTTACTGATACAGGACCGCTGTCCCCGACATGATATTCAGTCTGATCCTCAGCAGTCTTTTGGTTGCTGCCGTGCAGCATCTTGTTCTCTACTAAGAGCTCAGCTGCAGACACAATGCCGCACGATATACATGTGTAACCGCACCATTCTCCATAATAATCATCAATGTGCTGCTGTAAGGTGTTATTTTCATCAGTGAGGTACGTAAAGGAACAGACAGGGTTTGACCGCATGCCATAACCAATCAGTCCTACAGTATTTCCCTCAACCGAAAGCATCTCATTGATGAATGTTCGATCAGAGCTTTGGGCTACCTTATCCCTGCGCTCATGGCACGTAGCAGTCGAATCGCAGATGCCTGGAGTTGAGCAGCTGATTTCAACATCGCAGGCGTTCATGGAACCAGTGCGGTCTGTGGTAAGAACAGCATCTGATTTGCCCCCTAGAGTGAAACTGACGTTTCGTATCCCGAGACGAAGCGGAACAGTCCGCATACCTAAGGAAGTAAAATCTAACAAAGAACTGATATAGGTGGAGTTGAGCAGTATCTGCTGGCTTGAAGCAGACGCATTGATTTCCACAATAGTAGAATTACCCACAGAAAGGAAAACCGGAGCATTGGATAAGAGATGGAGGAATATCTCAGCCCCATGTAAAGTGCCAGGCACATAAAATGAGTCATATACATTTATTATTCCTTCAATACCTGGAAACCAATAAGTGGATTCCCCCGCATCATTATAAAGATCAAGCTCGGTTGATGCATAGGTAAACCTGATATACCCACCACCGATATAACCATGGGAAGTATCATTGAAGAAAAGCTCAACGGTATTGGCACCCGAATGCAGGTTCAAAAGGTAAGATGCCTCCATATCCCAATGGTCAGCGGAAAGGTTTGATGCGTTGGTGGCGCTCACCCCAAAATATCCCGCATATTCTCCATTAAGGAATAGGGTGAAATTAGCGCTTGCATCAAGTTCCAAATATCCTGAGGTAACATCATTAATTCCGGATGGAAGCTGCAGTATCCTGGTTATGTTTCCCTCTCCGATGTATCCTCCAAAGTAGATGTATACCGATGAGGTCATCTCATTTATGCCGGAAAGGAATACCCGGGAAGTGAGCCCTTCCACAGCCCTGTCTTTCTCTATACCTGAGATCATCTGTTTGGAAGAGATCAGCTGATGCACGCTGTTATTAGAGGATACAAACAACGGATCAGAGTATCCTTCAATGTATACCCCGATAGTGAACTGACGAGGAGTAAGACCTTCAATAGTGAGGTTTAGCAGTTTTTGTGCCCTATATTCATCACCCGCCACCTGAAAACGGAGCACCTGCTCAATGATGCTCCGGTTATAGTTGGTGATGTTGCTGGTGTTGAGCAGTGTCTGAACATCGCTGTTGTTGATCTCTACAAGAGTCAGGGTAGACAAAAGCTGGATTATATCTGAAGAATAATAGACCGGATTGGTGGCCTCTTCCTTGTTGATGTAAAACACGGGTATCAATACCAAGACTGCCAATATGAGCATAACTGCGATCAATGCATCCAAACTGTAGAAGAATCCTTTTCTTACCATACGTACAGCACCATTTTTATTATCTCTGAATTATAGGACACGAAGCGGACAATTCTGATGACATTATCAGGATCCGCAGCGCTGTAGTCTGCGCCAATGCGGGATACGCCATGTATGGTCAAAGTCGCATTGGTTCGGTCCTCAAAAAAAACTTCAAAGTTGTGGGATGTCGACAACAGATGTTTGCTGGTGGTATAATCGGCAGCCGCCAACGCAGCGAAGCTATCTATCTTTGTTTCGTCCAATGCAAGGCTGCCATCAGTAAGCCCGATGAGGCTGACATTGCTTTCAGTCCAGTTGGCTGGATATCCAGCAGAAACTAAATAGTTTGAGACAACCTTAGCATCCAAGACCAAATCATTGATGTCTTGCTGTTGTCTGTTGAGTTCAAACAAACCCTGTTGGTAGAATATGAAGAGAGCTCCTACTAAGATAACAATCGCTACAAAAAAGTCTATGCTCCATACCTGAGCCTTAGTTGAGGTAAATGATTCCATTTGCTTTCCTGATTGTGTTAGTGCCTAAAGTAAAATTGCCGACTACTGGAGGGATGGTCCGCCAAAAATCATCATCCATCACATGAAGCACAATCTCGTCCCCTTGGATAGTGAGTGTATATTCCTTATTGACTATCCGCTGTGGAAGCGTAAACTCCCGGGAATACCCATCTAAGACCCGCGCTGCCAGATGAACTTCTTTCTGGATCTTGACTACCACATCCTCTGCCCGCAGCAGTATCTTCTGCTTGTTGGTATCAGAGGCCTGGGAGCCAAAAATCCCCATGATGATTGCAAACAGCAGCAGAAGTATTCCTGCCAGAACCATAAATTCCATGGCACCCTGTGCCCTTAGGTGCTGTTTATCCACACATACCCCCCCTTCGCCTCAATGGTAACAAAATGAAAACCAGGTGTGATGGCTAAGTCTCCTTGCAGTGGAACAGAAGAGGAATAGAAAATATCAGTATCGCCGCTCTGGGTCTTGACATTGAAGGTAAGCTGCTGACTGTTTATCGTAACCGAATTTACCCCAGTGGGAATGTACACTTTAAGCGTTGTCTTCGAAGGCTCTCCAAAATAATACATAGACTCAGAAGTATCCACCACTTCCTTCACTATTCTATCCAGTTGGTTGGTGTTGATTACATCTTCAACCTGGCGGGAATAATAATGGGACATCACCAGAAGAAAACCGGCAATGAGTGTTGCCATCCCCACAATAAGCATATACTCAAGACTAATCTGACCTCTTTTTTCCATTTTTTACAATGGGGAAACTGTCATATTTAAATTTAATCATATTTTGGCCCGTAGAAATCCTAAAGTTGGTGTCAATCGGTGAGGCTCTTCCATTATGAGGTAAAACCGACAAAGGGGAGGCTCCGTCAGGGAAACTTCCGAACGCAGTGAGTGAAGTACCAGAAAATGAAATTTTCTCAGTATGTGGGTAATGGCCATAAACATCGAAGCCAAACCTGACACTAACCAAGGCGTAGCCGAGAAGATTTCTACGGGCCCCCCATTTTCATCTGAAGAAGTCACTATTAAAAGATTAATACACATCTTTAAAAAATGCCTCCTGCATAGTATATGCATGAGGGTGGGGAAAAAAACTAGTCCGCAGTCCAAGAAAAAAGTAATTGTCCCGCTGGTACTCGTCCTTGCTCTTGGTACGGCAGCCGTATTCCTAATCAGGTATTTTGAAATACCATTATCAACAACAACCCTCATCTATGGGGTATTAGGCATAATCATCCTGGATGGCTTGTTCCTTTGGCACAAGCTCCACCGCCATAGCAAACGCCGTAAAAAGAAAGTCCACCCGTTACCAACTGCTTTGATAGCTTTAGCCGCCATACTCATATTTAGCGTTGCCTTTTTTTACCAGAGCTGGTTAGGGATGGGAGCAGGCACCTTATTGTATGTTATAACATTGCTGGGAAGGCTCAAGCATAAAAAAGTGGTTATATCACACAAACCTCAGATACGACAACTACCAAAAAAGAAAATTTCTCTCTTCCTCCTTTGTATCTCTATAGCCCTATTAGGATATTCATTATATATTAAAAATACAACCGGAGCAGTGCTTTTCGGTATAGTCGCGTTGATGTCCCTCGTTGGCTTCAGACCCTCAAAATCTGAAACAACGAGAGAAAAGAAGCATATAACAAAGAAGCAGGTTATGCTTGCTTTGTTGATAATATCCCTCCTGGTTTTTATAATTTCGGTTATCATAAAACAAGCAATCGCAATCATTGTTTCGATTTTAGGCATGATTGTATCTTTTACCAGTTTGGGAAGAAAACCAAAGTCAACGACTCAGAAACCTATGCCCCAGGAACAAACAAAGAAGGTTATGAGGCCAAAGATTGTGGCGCTGCACGAATTGCCAAAGCAGCTGAAGATCCCCCTCAGTGGTAACGAGACCGAACTAGATGTGCTCTGTAAAATAGTGCAGCAGAAAGGGTATGTAAAGCTTTCTGCCTTGTCAAAATATTTCGAAGTGGATAAGAAAGTGATAGAAGAATGGGCATCGATTCTTGAAGAACAAAACCTTGTCAAAATAAATTATCCCATTATCGGGGAAATAGAGATAGGAAAATGCGAGAACTAGAGACATACAACATAGAAGCTGATGGCGTCCAGGCCCAGGTGCATATCCAGGCTGATGAAGACAAACAGATGAGGTATAAGGTAGTTGTGCCTGCTATAACTCCACCTACCAAAGCATTAACTAATGCAGTCAGGGACAGCCTCATCACTGAAGTAAAGGTGAGTGCTGCGGAGATATTGGATCCTAAAGTTATGGACAGTCTCAAGGAAAAATTCAGGCTGAAAGCAGCCGAACTCTTTAAGAGCAAAGTACCGAGCATCAAGCCATCGACTGCCCAATTCCTCATCGGGCATCTAGTGCATGACATGCTGGGCTTTGGCACCATGGAATTCCTTCTCAATGATGGTGAGCTCGAAGAGATCATCATAAACTCAGCGACAGAACCTATACGAGTCTATCATAAGAAGTATGGCTGGCTCCTCACCGATCTGACTATGGAATCAGAAGATAGGATTCAAAATTTCGCAAATATGATCGCGCGAAGGGTTGGCAGGCAGGTAACGACCCTTAACCCATTGCTGGATGCCCACCTCATTACCGGAGACAGGGCAAATGCAGTCTTATATCCCATATCAAACAAGGGCCACACCATTACCATCAGAAAATTTGCCAGGGACCCATGGACGGTAACTGACTTTATCAATAATAAGACCGGTGACATTAACATATTTGCACTTATATGGTTAGCGATACAGTATGAGATGAATGTCCTTATAAGCGGAGGCACTGGTTCAGGAAAGACATCATTCTTGAATGTGTGTACACCATTCATGCCACCAAACCAGCGCATCATAAGCATCGAAGATACCAGAGAGCTCCAGCTTCCAAAATTTTTATACTGGTGTCCATTGACAACCAGACAGGCTAATCCAGAAGGCAAGGGAGAAGTTACCATGCTTGATCTGCTCATAAATTCGTTGAGAATGAGGCCCGACAAGATAATCTTAGGAGAGATCAGGAGAAAAAGAGAAGCAGAGGTCCTCTTCGAAGCAATGCACACCGGCCACAGCGTCTATGCCACTATCCACGCCGATTCCACAAATGAAACCATTCAGCGGCTCACTAATCCACCCATTGACGTTCCTGCAAATCTTTTAGGGGCAGTTAATCTAAACGTAGTAATGTTTCGGGAGCGAAGAAGGGGCATAAGGCGGGTATATCAGCTCGGAGAGTTTATCACTACTGAAGATGGAGGCAAAGTTTCTTGTAAAGGGAATATTATATACCGATGGAAGCCTTCAAATGACACTATGGTGCCGCATGCCCCCCCAGTCAGGCTATTTGAAGACCTTAGCAGGCATACTGGTTTAAGTCAGGCTGAAATAAACAAGGATCTTGCAACAAAAAAATCAATTCTGAGCTATCTGGTAAAACACAACTTGAGAAAGCTGAATGAGGTAGGAAGCATTCTCTCCCAATATTATCTCGACAATGACTTCATTGTAAAAGGGGTAACGAAAAACGTAGATCCCAAAAAACTGATAGGTTGATGAAATGTTTCGCATGCCCTATTCATTGGTTCCCGTGCAAGTATTGGAGAAGGGCTCTCCTTTTTTTCTAGGCGCTGCTGAAAGATCCCAAAACCTGTTTCCGTTTCTCAAGGTGAATCTGCGCCAGGCAAAATTCCAGTTTACGCCGAAGGAATACCTAAGCCTCTGTTACACGGCAACTGTCCTATTCTACATATTTTTCGCATTCCTGCTGAATATCCTGCTCCTGATTGCGGGTGTGGAAAATTTCATTCTGATCGGATTGTTTATTCCCTTGGTATTTGCTCTCTTTGTATTCATGCAGCAGCTCTATTATCCCAAGATACATGCAAGCAGACGCATCAAGAGCATAGAGCAAAACATTCTGCCGGCGCTTCAGAATCTATTGATTCAACTGAACTCAGGTGTGCCGTTGTTTGAAAGTTTGGTCAACATTTCCAAAGAAGAGTATGGCGAGATTTCTATTGAGATGTCCAAGGTAGTCCGGGAGATTAATGCGGGAAAACCGCAGATTGAAACCTTGGAAGACGTGGCAGCGGTCAATCCCTCGGTTTTTTTCAGGAGAGCTGTCTGGCAACTGATCAACGGCATTAAGTCAGGATCTGACATGACCGGAGTTATTGGAGAGATTCTAAATCTTTTAGCTGAAGAACAGGTGCTGCAGATTCAGCGGTACGGAAGCCAGCTCAATCCGCTTGCCATGTTCTACATGCTCGCAGTCGTCATTGCTCCTTCGCTGGGCATGACATTTCTGATTATACTTTCTTCATTCCTCGCCTTGTCGCCTGGGGCAACTAAACTGATATTCTGGGGCCTGTATGGGATGGTGTTCTTTTTCCAGCTCATGTTCATAGGCATTATAAAATCAAGGAGGCCCAACCTGTTGGGAGATTAGGATGCTATACCATTTCTTATCCCGATTCTATCCGCAGAAAGTCAAGCAAGATTATGTCAATCTGCTGAGGTATTCCCATGTAAAAGTGAACCCTTTGCGATTCATGGGGTTCATACTGGTATGTAGCCTACTGCTCGCCGCTGTGCTTGCCTTTTTCACCAGTGCTTGGTTCAGGATACAGCTCATTGTTGCTTTCCTTTCCTATTTCCTGATGCTGCAGCTTCTCACCTATTTTATTTTGGTGCTCAGATCAGATGCAAAATCAAAATTTGTCGAAAGTATTTTGCCTGATGTGCTCCAGCTGATGGCTTCCAACCTGAGGGCAGGATTTACCACAGACAAGGCGCTGTTATTGGCAGCCCGGCCAGAATTCGGGCCTTTTCAGGATGAAATAAACCAAGTGGGAAAGGAGATTACCACGGGCAAGGACACGGGTGTTGCCCTAATGAATATGTCAACACGGATCAAGTCTGAACGGCTGGCAAAGACCATGTCCCTCATAGTATCTGGTTTAAGGGCAGGTGGCCAGCTTGCGGCGTTATTGGAGCAGACAGCCCGCAACCTGCGTCAGGAAATGCTAGTCGATGAACGGATCAAGGCAAATGCCATGATGTATGTTATCTTTATTTTCGTTGCCATTGCAGTGGGTGCGCCAGCACTCTTTGGACTCAGTTCATTCCTGGTGGAGGTCCTGACTGAAAACATTGCAGGCATAGACATTCCTGAAACAGCCCAGGCGAGCCTGCCGCTGACTTTTACCGAAGTCGCAATCTCAGTCGACTTCGTCATTAGGTTTGCAGTCATTTTCCTGATAACTTCATGTGTTCTGGGGTCACTGATTCTAGGCTCAATTTCAAAGGGCAAAGAAAGAGAGGGATTGAAATTTCTCCCCGTTCTGATTGCAATCAGCCTTGCTATCTTTTTTGCATCAAGGTACCTTATGAAGAATCTACTGGGCGGCCTTTTTGGATTTTGATGCCATTACTTTCTGTATTTTCCGTGCCTGGCCAGAAAAACCAAATTGGTGACCCATCTGAAGCACCTGGTATGCGGTAAATACGAAGATTATGAAAGAGGCTGCAAGGAACAGGTAGCCAGGATACATCCATGCTTCCACTATGGTCTGGCGCCAGCCAAGAATCTTCGAGAGGGTATGCCAGATCGAGAACAACAAGATGGATATCAGAGAGATGAGGAAATACACCGTATGCTTCCGCAATGATGAGCCTTTAGACAAAGCGCCCACTGACATAGCTGTCCAGATAATAGCCAAAATGCCAAAGGAGATAGTGAGAAAGCCAATTGCAACCTCCAAATCAGGAACCATCTTGAATATTGCTGCAACCCCAAAGGCGACTGATAATAAAATGGTCAATGTTTTTCCGTTCATGTTCACACCTCAAAAATCCAGTATTGCGTCGCAAAACTGAGTCAGTTCATCAATCAGCGCCTTATCCTTTTCCTTGCGCAATGACACTATGACACCCTCGACACCCCATACCCTCATCTTCCCTGCAAGAAAGTGGATAAATTTTGCAACCGTGGTTACATCATTGAACATCAATAAGGTGGAGAGGCTGTCAAAGAAGACAAAGCGTTCTTTTGAAGGGAGGGCCATAACAGCCTGCTCCATGGCTATGGACACATCACTTAAGTTCTCTGGAGATCCGATGTACAGACATTTGTCAGTCTTCTGCAGCTCTCCGCCAACTGTCTTAGTAACTGCGTCTATGAATATGACCATGTCTGCATCTATGTTTTCTTTCTTGAATACAGCAATCATGCTTTTAAAGGGCTTATTCAGGGTTACATACACTCCCGGAATGTTCCTTTCCTCGATGAGATGGTGAATGATCTGTAGGTTAGTCTCCTGATATTTTGACGCATCTACGGTAGCTAATGCTACATATTCTTTCAATCCTTTAAGTTTTTTATTGAATTCTGCAGATATTCCCATAGTTAACCAAATATTAGCGCCTGGTACCTCTTTGCCTTTTCTAGAATATGCCGTACATGCTTGGCCAATCCGAGGATCTTCCGCTCTTCATCAAGGACAGACTGGGAAAGTTTCTCTACCTCATCTATATTCTCGTTCAGCCTTGCCCCAAGCTCCTTGACGCTCCCGTTGATCTTGAGGAGGGTATTCCCCTCTTCGATTTGCTGGATGTAACCATCAAGGAAGACCACATTCTCTATGAGCTCCTGCAATTTTTTCTCAAAATGCTTTATGGCCTTTAATTCTGCTTCCTCTGCCTTTTCGAGCTTCTTTACTCTCTTGAAATCCTGGATTAGATATGATTTCTCTTTCTCAGTGAGCTCATGCGCTTCCTTAATCACTCCGTCAATTTGCACATGCTCATGGTACTTGCCGAATCTGATGACATTTTCCTTTGCATTAGCCATATGTCTTTCCCAGTATTCCCTCTATTTAAATCTTTTGAAGATCTTTTTTCAGTGTTCAATTTGATAATCAGTTCACACATTTAATAATTAGCTCAAATTTCCATGCTTTCGGTGATTAACATGGAAACCTTAAATGAAAAAAAAGAAAGTGGATAATAAACCAGTTTAGAGCCGGTAGAAGTGCTACGTCAA
>DATDXC010000037.1:0-56772 GCA_035289425.1 Candidatus Nanoarchaeia archaeon | reverse complement strand
GGAAAATACGGTAGCCTTTGTTTGAGCCATATGATTTTAAGCGTAAGCGGGTCACGAGAGTGACCAAAATCATAATGAGCGAGAACAAAGCAGTATTTTCCACAAGAATCTCCTGATGTAAATCAGGTTAGAGTTTCAATTCTTTGTATTATGTAAAAACTGAGACAACATCTTTCTTCCCAACTCGAGAACATAGAAGACGGCATACACAATAAGCACTATATGGGCATAGCCAAACAATACGCCCCAGAACATCGCATTGAACAGGTATTCTATCCGCATGATCTCAAAGACAAAATACACAAGCTTATTCTGGTTCTTGACATAGGATTTATGCAATGATCTTTCAGCTACGATGCGATGTTTCTTCTCAGTATACCATCCGATATTCAAGGTGATTGCCTTATTCAGAAGGAAAGCCAATGCAGCTCCAATGCCCACAAAAAGATACCAAAAATTATTCTGGATAAGGGAAACGCCATATCCAAGAGAAATGAGCAGGGTTGGATTATTTACATAATGCCCTATATAATCAAGATAAATGCCATTAATGGTAAATTGTTTCTTGTACCTTGCCACAATCCCGTCAGTGCAGTCGATTATAAACATCGCCTGGAAAACAACAAGGGCAATGATCATCGTAACTCTATCACCAGTTGCCATGAACAGGGCAGCAGCAAATTGAACAACAATCCACAGTACAGTTATCTGATTGGCTGTCAACGAAGTATACAAGAAAAGCTTCGCTGGAAAATAAGCAAGATAATCATGCAGGGTATACAACAATCCTCTCCGCTTGCTCTGGGTTCTCTTCCTCAATTCCCTGATTGATACCATAGTGATGCGCTGCCCTCTAAACTATTTAAACTTTGTCACAGATCCAGATCTCCGATAGCATCCTTAAGCTTCGACTTTTCCGGATTTACCTCTTTCTGGGGGATCTTGCTGATAAGGGCATCTTCCATTACTGTACCATCCATATCAGTTCCCTCACCGCTGAGGCCAAATAGATTCAATATTGTTTTCGTAAGGTCTACCAGCTTATACTCTGAAATGTTCTTCTTTTTCCTGAAATCAGGGCCATTGGCAATAAATATGCCAGTCATCCGATGGGTGCCCTCCCATTCATTGGTATACACACTCTCAGTGACCAATTGATTGTTTGAAGCAAACTGGGAATAAGGTAAATATGACATCCCTTTCAGCACCACGAAGAGGTCAGGCCCATCCCGGGCATATTTTCCATGATACATCTCCTCTTTCGTCACTATAGAATCTACTAATTTCTCTCCATTAAACTCTAATTCACGCAGTGCAGAAATGATTTTTTTCTTGTTCTCCTCATGATCCCCACAATCTTTGTTGATGTAAATCGGGCCAAAACTTCCTTTGGTATAGCATATAGTCTGCTTCCAATCTATATCCCTATATCCCAGCAGCTTATTCGCCCAGTATTTTTTTCTCTTCCCTGGCATTTTATTGACGATTTTCTGCAGACCAGCCTTTTTAGCTAATGAATACAGTTTCATTGGATTGAGGTTTCTTTTGAAGAGGAAATACTTGATTCTGCCCCAGGGCTTGAACTTTATGAATTTCTTTGAGATGAAGTAATTATTGAGATTAACATTTTTTTCACATTTCCCGAACCCGTGGTCAGACATAACTATAATATCTGTATCTGAGGGGACAGAAGAGACCAGCTTGCCAATAGTTTCATCAACTCTGATGAATGCCTTCTCAAGCGTGGCAGGTGAAGAGGCGAAATATCTATGCCCGATGTAATCAGTCAGGGTAAGTTCAACCATGAAGAAATCCCAATCTTTCCTGAGCAAGTACAAAGCAGCCTTCTCTTTGACAGCATGATCTTTCTCTAATATATCATATGCTTCATCTTTTGACATGCCCATAACAACAGGAGTCATTGCATATCCTACTTTTTCCTTCAACTCATCCATGAGGGATGGAGGATACGATGATATAGTGCGGCTCAGCAAGCCGGGAACAAGGAAACCATTTACCTTTTCAGGTGGATACGTAAGCGGGATATTCAAAACCCCTACTTTAACCCCATTCCTGCTCAGGATGCTCCAGAGGCTTTCAGAATCTATATGACTAGCATCAACAACATCGGTCTTTTCCCTGTTTTTGACATCAATGAAATCAAAGACACCATGTTTGCCTGGATTTTTGCCTGTAATGAAAGATGCCCACGCAGGCGGTGTTATGGGGGGATACACCGAGAAAAGATTTCCATAGCATCCGACAGTCTTAAGTTTTTGTATGGTTGGCAGCTTATCCAACAATGGATCTAACAGGTCAAACGTAGCTCCATCAATGCAGATGACCAATACCTTTCTCATGGTTAATCAAGATATCCGAGTTTGCTCAGCCTGTCTTTGACTTTCTGCTCATCTGAGGCAGAGAAAGTGCTAGACTTCTTGTCTAGTTTGTCCAACACCTCGGTAAGCACATACGTGACATAATCTTGCACTGTTGAAAAATCAGTTCCTTTGATCCTGTTTTCAATGCGTTTTACTAATTCTTTAGGCAACTCCATCTTGTTCACCCCTTGCTTCCTTCAGTTTTGTAAGTACTTCATAATCAATGAACTCTTCCCCCATATCCGCCCTTTGATTGCCATGAAAATCACTTCCCCCGCTTGCCAGACACTTCTTTCGGGCAGCAATAGCGAGATACTGAATTCTTTTTTCATCACTTTCCTTTTGGGTAACTCCCTTGCAGTTCTTATGATACGGATAATATGTCTCGATTCCATCTCCTCCTGCCGATATGAAATAATTGATGAGCTTAATGTCCATGCCTTTCATGTAAACGCCAGGATGGCAAAGCAATGCCAGTCCCTGAGCTGCATGGATGGCATCAACTGCTTGTTTGATTGAGATCTTGGATTTCCGTTCCACATATGCTTTTTTCCCAGTTCCCAGATATTCATCAAATACCTGTTGGATAGATGTGATTTTCTCTGGATTATTCTTAAGTACGATGCGCGCAAGATGGGGTCTGCCAACTTCTCCCGAAGCGATTGCCTGCACTTCTTCAAATGTTATCTTCAGTCCGAGCGAATTCAGTTTTTTTATCATCTGCTTTTTCTGGTTTATCCTTTCTTCTTTTGCTTTAGCCAAAAGCTTCCGGAGCCCCTGATCATGGATATCCAGGAAAAGCCCCAGGACATGAATATCCACAAAACCAGGATCATCACAACTAATCTCGCATCCAGGAATAATCTCTATTCTTCCGCCGGCAGCAGAGACTGCTTCTGAAATTCCATCAATAGTATCATGATCAGTTATTGCAATTGCCGCAAGCTTCTTTGAAACTGCCAGCTCAACCAATTCAGCGGGCTTGAGCAGACCATCTGAAGCAGTGGTATGCATGTGTAGATCTATTTTCATATCAAAGCCTTCCCCTGCATGTCTTTCGGGACTGGCAACTTGAATAACTTCAATAAGGTGGGCGTCACATCAAGTATGTTTATAGTCCCTCTATCCCCCCTCTGCGGAATTCCTTTTCCTGCCATTACAAATATGCCATAGGGCGCATGACCTGCTGCATCTGAACCTGTGCCTGTTTCCCAGGAGTATAATCCATTATAGCCCAGGTTTGGATTGGCGCACCATTGCAGGTCATCAAAGTACACGATGAGGTCCGGTGCATTCTCATCAAAACCATTGCAGTAAACCTCTTCCGGCTTAAAAATCTTTGTCTTAAGTTTCCTGCCCTTATCATCCGTGATTGCTTGCAGCTTTTTTGCAAGTTCGTCCCGAAATGCCTCATACTTTTCTGCAGGCACCACTCCCTGAGGATCCCTGCCCTTCTTGTTGATATAGAAGCGTGCATGGTAGGCTCCTACTTCATGCACTGTAGTCTTGCTGAAATCAATGCCGTGTATCCTCAATCTGGCTTTCTTGCCTGCAATCTCTTTCTCAAAATCTTTTTTCAATACCAAGTAACCTTCGGTGCGCAGCCATTCGTTTATGTTTATCTTCCCTCGATGAGGTATCATGCCATGGTCAGACGAGACAATAATAACAGTATCATCATCCAGCAGCTCAAGAATCTTGCCCAATTCCTTATCCACATACTTGTAATAATTTTTCAAAGCATCCTTATGTGGAGAGTTTTCAATATAATTCCAATGCGTTTCATCAAAGTGGTTCCACAACATATGCTGGATCCTGTCGCTGCCAATCAAGACCTCCATGCAGAAATCCCATTTTTCATGCACCATCAGGTCCTTGAGCAGCCTGAGCTGCATATCAGTCATCTCATATACCCGCTTCAACAGGAGATCAATGTCAAGGTCCTTGTAGCCGATGAATTCAGCAACATCAAAATAGTAATCCGCATTTCCCAGCTTCCGTATTTTTTCCTTCAGGGATGGTGGATATGCACAATCCGCATTGATATCCGGCGTTAAGAAGTCGCTGACCATGACCCCATTGAGTTCTTCCACCGGACAGGTCAGGGGAACATTGAGCACGATGCTTCGTTTTCCCTCTTTTCCGAGAACTTTCCAGATACGCTCCTTCTTAATCGATGTTGAATTAACCAATTCACTTTCCTCTCTGGTTTTTACTGATTTTTTCATGTAGCTGTACACGCCAAGTTCTCCGGCATCTCTGCCAGAGACAAAAGAATTCCATGCTATCAATGTTGCTGGCGGAACCGAAGAAAATATCCGGGCATATTGACCCTTACGCATAAGCTTCTGTATCGTAGGCAGCTCATCCAGCCATTTTTCAAAAATGAGTTCAGGCGCAGCGCCATCGATCCCTAAGACAAATACTTTCGTCATCCTAATCAAGATAGTCCAATTTCTGAAGCCTTTGTTTGACAGCATCTTTATCCTTGGTATTGCTGTGAAGGACAATCTGCCTGCATACATAGGTTATGTAGCTGGATAAAGTGTGGAACCCGGATCCTTTAATCCGCTCCTTCAGTTTATTCGCCAGTTCTTTTGGTATAGAGACTGTAGTTATGTTAGTCATACAATCACCTCTAATGACTGTTAATTAGAATTAATGAATATTTATAAAGTTTACTCTGTTTTTTTCATATCAGCAAGAAGCCCGAACAACAGCGTCTGTATGCCCACCATGATCAGCAGCACACTTAATATTGCAGAGCCTATATGCCTCATCCTTCCGGTGTCGAGAAATATCACAAGCAGCCACAGGCCAATGATGACGCCAGGCACTATCATGGTCATGCTTAATCTGCCAAAGAACTTCAACGGCTCATAATCTCGGTAAGTCCGTATGATATTGACCCATGCCTTGAATGCATAATCCAGTGGGTGCTTGATAAGCCTGCTTTGGCCTGCGCGTTTTCCGAAATAGATAGGTACTTCCTTGATTCTGAACTTGTGCATCACTGCTCTGATTATCTGTTCTTGGGTGTAAGTATGGCTGGACCGCAGATCAATTTTCTGAGCCACTTCCTTAGTAAATGCCCTGAAGCCAGTCTGGCCGTCAGTGATGCGCATTCCAACAATGCTGGAGATTACCCGCGAAAACGCAATGTTACCCATTCTGTTCAGGAGAGGCATGTATTCAATCTTTCCTTTGAACCGTGAGCCCAAAACAAGGTCATATCCTTCTTCTATGCCCCTGAGCAATAAGGGGATATCTTTCGCTCGATACTGCCCATCTGCATCAGTATGCACAATGACATCAGCCCCAAGCTTCAGGCACTGAGCAACCTCTGAACGGAACGCTTCTGCAAGCCCATAATTCTTAGGGTGAGAATACACCACTGCCCCCAATTTTCTGGCAACCTGAGCTGTCCTGTCTTTGCTGCCATCATCAACAACCAGAATCTTGTATTTTTTACCGCTCATGACCTGTTTGATATCAGTGATTACCCTGCCGATTGATTTCTCTTCATTATACGCTGGAATTGTTACTATGATCATGCCTTCTCACCCACTATAAACAGGTTGTTGGCAAACAAATATCTCAGATAGTCATACAGAAATCCCTTCTTTCTCCTTACGCAATAGGTAATCCTTTTGATTTTGAATCCATTCCGCTTCAGGCAGCATGACAAAGTATATTGGCAGAACCACGCTGTATGGTCCCTGTTGCCTTTGAAGAAATGGTATGCCCATGCCTTTACATTAGGGGTCGAGATTATGATGGTGCCTCCCTTTCTGAGGTGCTTATGCATATTGCTGAGGAACAATCCAACATTGTTAAGGTGCTCAATGATATCGCCTGCAACAACCACATCAAAAGTCTTATGCAAGTCTATAGTTTCGGCATCGCCTTTGATGATCTCGCCCTTTCCGTTGAGGTCTAAACCAGTTATGGATTTAGCATGTTTCTTCATCATGTCGAAGAAAAACCCATCAACGCCGCAGCTTCCTACGTCTAACACATCCTTGTCCTTGATGTATGCTTTGATGAGATCATTCCGATATTGGACCATACTGCTTCAGATTCCATCCTTCTTTATAAATTTTTGTACTCGACTATAGATAGCAAAAAATATATAAAGAGATATGCTCTCTTGAGCAATAGGGGGATTACATGAAGACTGCACTTATTACCGGGATTACTGGTCAGGATGGCGCGTATATAGCTAAGTTCCTTTTGGCTAAAGGCTACAAAGTCTATGGAACATACCGAAGGGTTTCCACACCAAATTTCTGGAGGCTTCAAAATCTAGGCATAATAGACAAGATCAATTTTATAACCTATGACCTTATAGACCAAAGTTCAGCAATCAGGATACTGCAGGAAGCAACACCTGATGAGGTATACAACTTAGCTGCGCAAAGCTTTGTGGGAGCATCATTTGAGCAGCCCATAGCGACCGGCGAAATTACCGGTATTGGGGTGACTAAGCTGATCGATGCTATGAAAGCTATCTCACCCGACGCAAAATTCTACCAAGCTTCCAGTTCTGAGATGTTTGGCCTGGTACAAAATATCCCCCAGGCAGAAAAGACCCCCTTCTATCCCAGAAGCCCCTATGCTGCTGCAAAACTATATGCACATTGGATAACCATCAACTATAGAGAAGCATACCAATTGTTCGCCTGTTCTGGAATCCTTTTCAATCATGAATCTCCTTTGAGAGGATTAGAGTTTGTGACAAGAAAGATCTCAAATGCCGCAGCACGAATAAAGCTGGGGCTTCAGAAAGAGCTTCCGTTAGGGAACATAGAGGCTAAACGAGATTGGGGATATGCGCCAGAGTATGTGGAAGCGATGTGGAAGATGCTCCAGCAGGATTCTCCACAGGATTATGTCATTGCAACAGGCGAGAATCATTCGGTGAAAGAATTCTTGGAATTATCCTTCAAGGAATTAGGTTTAAACTACCAAGATCATGTTATAATAGACAAAAAACTCCTTAGGCCCACAGAAGTGGAGACCCTCCTGGGAGACCCCTCAAAAGCAAGGAAGGAGCTTGGCTGGAAGCCAAAAGTCTCATTCAAAGAATTGGTCAGGATAATGGTCAGGGAGGATCTTGACCGATGGGAGAGATACCTCAAGGGAGAGAGATTTGCGTGGGATGCTCCCAATGATGTTTCCTGGGATGTAAAGGTTCCTAAGGAATACAAGGTAGACAGGTAATGGTCAATATAGAAAAGGTAGAGGAAAATGGATTATTAGCTTTGATAGTCCATGGCGATTCTTATGACGAGGGATTGAACTTTCCAACACTCCCTACCTTGCCATTCCAATTGGGATTGCACAACCAGAAGAAAGGCAGCGTGGTTGAAGCCCACCAGCACCATATGATCAAAGCAGGCAACATTGTTTCAACAGAAGTTTTCTACATTAAGAAGGGCAAAGTGAAGGTTTCAATATACAATCAAAAGAAACAGAAAGTAAAGGACATCATCGCTTCTGCGGGGGATATAGTGTACCTTCTTTCAGGTCATGCTTTGGAATACTTAGAAGATACAATTATGTTTGAGGTAAAGCAAGGCCCCTACCGAAGTAGGATGGATGACAAGGTGATGATTAAGTGATTCCGGTCTGCGAGCCAACTTTGGCCGGAAACGAGCTTAAATATGTCTCAGATTGCATCAAGACCAACTGGATTTCTTCCCACGGCACATACCTCAAGAAATTTGAGGAATCTTTTGCGCGGTTCTGCAACACGAAATATGCAGTCAGCTGCAGCAATGGCACCACTGCCCTTCATCTTGCATTAGCTTCATTGGGAATCGGCAAAGGGGATGAAGTCATCATCCCTACTTTTACGATGATTGCAACCGCTAATGCAGTGATCTATGCAGGAGCAAAGCCAGTCCTTGTTGATTCTGAACTTGAAACCTGGAACATGGACGTATCTAAAATTGAGGAGAAGATAATCAAAAAAACAAAAGCAATCATGCCGGTGCACACCTACGGTCATCCTGTTGACATGGACCCGATTTTGAAATTGGCAAAAAAGCACGACCTGTATGTCGTCGAGGATGCAGCCGAAGCGCATGGTGCAGAATACAAGGGAAAAAGGATTGGCAGCTTAGGAGACGTTGGGTGCTTCAGCTTTTACGCAAACAAGATAATCAGCACTGGTGAAGGCGGCATGATAACTACTGATGATAAGAAGATCGCAGAAAAAGCAGCGTTGCTCAAGAATCATGCTTTCGGAAAGCCAAGATTTCTCCATAGAGAATTAGGCTATAATTACCGCATGACCAACATCCAAGCTGCGATAGGCTTGGCTCAGATGGAGAAAGCAGATTCCCTGGTAGAAAAAAGAGTTCACAACGCTAATGTATACACTAAATTATTAAAAGATGTTCCTGGCATACAAACGCCCCCTCACGCAGCATGGGCGAAAAACGTCTATTGGATGTATGGCATCCTTGCAGAAGGCAGGGCCACTGAACTACGCCAGCAGCTATTCAAGAAAGGAATTGACACAAGGCAATTCTTCATACCGATGCATAAGCAGCCAGTGTATCAGAAAAAAGATGATCGGTTTCCCTCCACCAAAGGATCATTTCCGAATGCAGAATATCTTGAGAAAAATGGCCTGTACCTTCCTTCAAGTTCCTCATTGTCCCCCAAGCAGATACGCTACATAGCAGGCTGTATACGGGATCTGTCAAAATGATCAGAAATGGCAAAAGCTCAGATATCAAGGCATGCGTCAAATTACACAAGAAGAATCTTGCTGAAGGCATTTTCTCCCAATTAGACCCCAACCTGCTGGAAAAAGTGTATGCATATGCAATAGCAGACAAAAGCTCCTTTCTTTTGCTGGACTTTGCTGACGGAAAAATCAATGGAGCTGCGCTCGGTTCAGAAGATATCTCAACTTTCCTCAAATCCATCAGAAAAAGATATTTTTTTCCCTTGCTTGCCAATATTGCATGGATTCTGTTCAGGCATCCTTCTTACCTTACCACCCTGGTGCAGCCATATGCAAAACACGCTACGCCAGAGCTTCTGTTCCTTTATGCAGATGCAAAGGGCAGAGGAACTGGTAGCAACTTAGTACATGCTTCTAACAATGAATTTAAGAAACGAGATATCCAGCAATATCGGGTGGAGTTGAGCTCTCAGAATAAAGGAGCATTCAAATTCTACCAGAAGCAGAGATTTCAAACTCTTAAGAAAGCGGATCGTATTATCATGATCAAGAGGCTCCTATGATTTCAGTAATTCTGCCTACCTATAATGAGAGCATGAACATCAGGGAGATGATAGCGCGCATCAAAAAATCAGTCCCGGATGCAGAGATTATCGTGTCTGATGACAACAGCCCCGATAAGACCTGGAAGGTAAGAGGGGAAAATGTGCACGTTATCCGAAGGATGTTTAACAAGGGAGTGGGGCCTGCCATATGGGATGGTATCAAAAAGGCAAAAGGGAACATCCTTGTATGGATGGATGCTGACCTCACGATGCCGCCTGAGTTGATCCCTCGGATGGTAAAGTCATTACAGGAAAACGACATCGTAGTGGGGAGCAGATATGTCCAGGGAGGGAAGGACAAGCGTTCCTTTATCCGTGTCCTGACCAGCAGAATGATAAATCTCTTTGCAAACCTGGTCTTAAATTTCAAAGTCAGGGATTATGACTCAGGTTTTATTGCAGCCAAAAGAGAAGTCCTGAATACAGTGGGGTTTCAGCCCAAAGGCCATGGGGAATATTGCATTGAATTCCTCTATAAAGCAGGTTGCAAGGGTTATAAGATAAAGGAAATAGGCTTTGTATTTACCGAACGGAAAAAAGGAGAATCAAAATCAGCACAATATCTCAGTTCAATCCTAAAATATGGTGTAGTGTACATCAAAAAAATACTCTCGCTAAGATGAATAAAAAACATCGGTTGCTCATTGCAGTAATCCTGATTGGCGTATTCCTTAGAGTATTCAACCTAGGGACTGAGTCCATCTGGACAGATGAAGCAGTCTCGCTCATTGAAGCAACTCAGCCAAGTTTCAATGATATTGCGTCTATGGTTGCTGATAAGGAATTGTTGCCCTATGGGTATCATCTTATCCTGCACTACTGGATAGACCTTTTTGGCATCTCTGAATTCACCATAAGGTTCCTCTCAGCCCTGTTCAGTACTGCATCTATACTCATACTTTTCCTGCTTACCAGAAAGGTTTTCAGCGATAAGACTGCATTTCTTGCAGCTTTGTTGATGTCTACAGCCATGCTTGAGATAGTCTATGCCCAGGAAGCACGTCCTTATGCCTTATTTGGGTTCCTGGCATTGCTCTCCACACTATTTTTAGTGTACTTTGTAAATGAGCAGAAAAAAAGGCATCTGGCAGCCTATGGCTTTGTCACACTCATTGCTCTCTACATCAACTATATGGCTTTATTTTTGATCTTGTTTCAGTCATTAGTATTCATCAAATACCGGAAGCAATGGAAAGCATGGCTCACCACCCAAATAACATTATTTATTTTGTTCTTGCCCTTAATCCCTTTTATGGTTGGCCAGGCTCTTAACAAATACCCGGCTTGGGTCAATGCGTTACCTAAATTTGGTGTACCTGAATTTCTGTCAAAGCTCGGAGTTTTCTTTTTTGCTTTACCAGTACTGCTATTTTTAGCAATTGCCTTCTTCTTGGTGATATTTATAAAAATAAAGAAGATACCATTTAATGCCACTATTTTTTTTATCGCGCTGATTGCTCTTGCGCTCATCATCTTTTCATCCCTCAGCATTATCATGAGGCCCCTCAGTCTGGTCAGGCATTCTTTTTTCCTGGTTCCTCTAATCTATGTGGCTATTGCCTGGGGGATCTTCCAGCTAAAGAAACATAAGACTGCATGTATCGTTGCCATTCTCATCTTCAATCTGATCACCCTAACGATTTACTATGTAACTCCCACAAAACCAGAATGGAGACAAGCCGCATCTTATATATCAGACAGGTCAACATATCCCGCTGTGATCTTCAACGCGCGTAACTCAGATATCTACATCTTTTCCTATTATCTGCCTGATGCAAAGGCACTTTCGTTAGAAGATAGTGATATATCGCAAAACATTCCTCCAGATTTTTGGTATATTGCTGCAAAATCAAATGAATTTACCTTAAACTATTCCATCATGCCCGCAGCAGCATTCTCCGGGGTTACAGTATATCGGCACGATACTTTTATATAGCTTTAGGCTACTTCAGAATATATGAGCGCAGTATTTTCAATCGTGCTTTTTTTCGTATATATGTGGGGGCTTGGGTTTACTGCTCTCTATAATCTCAAGAAACCTGAAAACATATTTGAAAGGCATTTGATGTATGTTGCTATCGGTTTAGGTATCTTCCCCATACTCTCAATCTTGCTTAATTTCCTACACATTCCGTTGGACTGGCGTATTTTTCTGTTGGTAAGTGTTGCATTTCCTATATACTGTTTAGTACGGAACCATAAATCAATAAAGTTTACTCCTGTCAATCTAACTAAATCAAACCTTACACTTCTTTTTGCCCTTGTAATCTTCTTTATCAGCCTGTTTGTCTATAGTAATGGTTCCTTCACCTACCCCTACTTAGAAGATTCAGATCCGTGGGATCATGCAGTAGGCATAAAATATGTTGCGTTAGAGAAGACAGCATATGACCCAGATGTTACGCATCCTGATTACGCTATTGACCCTGTTATATCTTACATGGACCCTTATCCTCCAGCATATGATATTTTACTAGGAGTATTGCATCAAACTCATCTCGATGTAATCTGGGTCATGAAGTTTTTCAATTCCCTGATTATCAGCTTAGGTATCCTTTTTTTCTACCTGTTCGCAAAAAAATTCATGGGAAGCAGCGGAAAGGCTCTCTTCGCAACCGCAGTCTTAGCGGCAATCCCCAGCTATCTAAGTCATTTTATATGGGCTCATTCATTGGTTGTCACCTTAGTATTTCCTTTGATGTTCGCTTTTGAGAGCATTGAAGAGGATAAAAAATGGTGGTACATTGCCGCACTAATCTTCGGCAGCATCTGGGTCACACAAAATATCGAGCAACCCACAAAGATAACAACCTTGCTTGTAATCTATATTATTGTTAATTCAATTGTAACTAGGAAATTCCAGAAGCATGCAACTATTGCAGCCGTTTCAGGACTGCTGCTTTCCTTCCTCTGGTGGGGAGCCATGTTATTGAAGTATAAGACATCCGCATTCATTGCATATTATGGTGGTGATACTGGATCAGCAGAGATAGCATCCCAAGTTGGCAGTTCTTCACTCAGTTTTATTGGTAAGGTCATCACAGTAATCCCCCGGTTCTTCGATCCAGGTGGTTCTGCGTCACGAGCATACTTATTCCGGGATTTCTTCCAAGCCCCATTGAATAACATGATCAATAATCCGATCGGGATCGGAATTGTACTTACTCTATTAGTATTCCTTTCGATTGTATGGATCCTGCTAAAGAATAAAGCATCTATCATACAGAACCGATGGCTCACTGTTTCTTTGTTCTGGCTTGTTTTCACATTCTTAGGTGTTAATGGAGAAACGTTTAACCTTAACATAGCAAGGGGCGCTTTCAGGGTATGGATGCTCATGGCAATCCCCCTTTCCCTTATCGCTGCCGAAGGCTTCTCTCTACTCTATGACAAAGCCAGCAAGATGAACAAATTGTTTGGTTCAGCACTCCTCCTGGTTATACTATTCGGAATCTTCCAAACTTCTTTTATCCCCAAATACAGTACCAACAACGCTATCTGGCCTACTGCAGGCTCATTCCAGGGTGGTCCTCAGGAGGCATCACAATACGCTCAATGGTTCGCCACATTAGAACCAAATACTAAGGTGTACTTTTATTCTAACAGGGATAAATTAGCATTGGGATTCAATGCATACAGCTGCCTGTGGTGCCAAAACGTCATAGACTTCAGGCAGGATATCTTGTCCCATAATGTAACTGAACTATACACTTTCCTGAAGGAGAACGATTATGAATACCTGCTGCTCGGAAGGATGGATTATCTCTATCTGGCTACTGATGAGAATTCTACTGCCCTCCTCGACAGGCGCATCCAGGAAATATCAAATTCAGGATTGTTCAGGCCAGCTTACCAGGTTGACCAAGTCATGGTCGCATTAAGAATTCTCTAGAAAACACACACATATTGATCATCTTGGACACCCAAGGAGCCGCCTGCGCCTTTGCAGCAGTTGTCAATCTCCCTGGCTTTGGTGCAGTATTCCTGACCCTTTTTATCGCATTTATCTGAGATGCATTTATCAAAACCAGTTTGGCCCACATTCTTAGTTGCCAGGGCAGTAAGTATTACAGATATGAGTATAAGGGCATACAAAGCTACTAACAATATTTTCTGTGAGATTGACAAATCCTTCATAAGGGCTTTTGAACACCCCACCGTATTTAATAATTTCGGTGTACCGAAACCTATTTATAATCTGCGTCAATCTGTGCCCCCATGAACGGGGGAAGAATCATCAACCTTATCCTGTTAATAATCGGCATAGGTATCCTCATATTTTTTCTCAGCACCGTTGATTTAATCTCAGTAAAAGAAGGCATAGAAACAGCAGGGCCTAACATACTGTTTGTTCTTATCGTTTTGCTATTAATAAACATCTCGATAAAAGCATACCGCTGGATTATACTAGTACGGAAAACAACGAATACTTCCATACGATTCGGTTTCTCCTTTCTCTCCATCTTTGCAGGTGTCTCATCAGGAAGTTTGTTGCCTGGCAGAAACGAAGCAACGAAGCCATTGCTGCTGAAATACCATTATAAATTGCCATTCTCAAAGACCATGCCGACTGCTTTCATGGAAAAGGCTTTTGATTTCATCGCCCTCATTGTGTTATTTCTCATTGCCCTAGCATATATACCTGGTAAATCTACACTCAGCGTTTACTTTCTGCCAGTCATTATAGTGGGGATACTTCTGGTGCTTGGCTTTCTCATTTTTCCCAAGCATCTGAGCAAAATAGGGATCTTGATCATAGATAAGCTGCCCCTGCCTAGGAAACATAAAAAGATTCTCACCTCATTTTCCAAAATATTCTTTGCGACCTTTGACATTCTTAAAGGAAGATCAGCTATAACCCTTTTTGTCTTATCATTTATTTCAATGCTCTCAGAAGCATTGAGGATTTTCTACCTTTTCCTGGCATTTGGTATGGCTGTCTCGTTTACGACTGCCTCAGTTGCCTTTACCGGTTCATTGATTGCGGGCATCTTAACTCTGATTCCAGGAGGTATCGGTGTGACAGAAACTTCAGCATCCCTGTTGTTAGCCAGTCTGACTTCCTACGAAATATCTTCAATAACCCCTTTGGTGCTCATTGATCGCGTCATTGTGTACTATCTGGTTGTTGCAGTAGGGTCATTGGTTGCTATCTTCCATAAGAGGCTCTTACGATGAAAAAAGATAGATGGGGCATTATTTTGCTGCTGCCTGCAGCCATCGCCTTGGCATTCATGATATATGTAGCCATAATAAGCCTGTACATTGATCCCTACCTCTCTGATTATTCTGATCTCGGCAGATCATCAGAAATATTTCTTTTTTACCAGAGTGCGCCGGACTGCCCGAAGGTATACTATTGGGGTTCTTCTTCAATAAAGGAAGATTTGGACTTAAGCGGACAATCCTGCCAGTTCAATTTGGGAAATCCTGCATCGACGCCATTGAGGGGGATTGCCGAACTTGACGCTATGATCAATTCCGGGCCGCAAATCGTAGTTATCACTGTGGGCCCTATGAGCTTCAGCAATGCCTGGCTTTTTCCCGATGACCAGTATGCGCTAATTTCACCATATGTGAAGCAGATTCCATCCATGTACAATAAGACCGTTGCTAGTCTGCTTAAGATGGACCACCTCGATTTGCTGCTTTACAAAAGGAAATTCCTTATTCCAGCTGCCAAAACCACGCTTGATTCTCTCAAGCATAAACTCACCGGTTCCGCTCCTCCATACTACTATAGAACCTACAACCGGGATTTCATTTCTGAATCCCTGAGCAAACAGATACCTGAGTCACATGCACCTGCCTTTGAAAAAAAATTAGCCGAGAAAAAAAGCTTTACCGAATATAATGTCCCCATAGGACAGAATAGCGAGAAAACATCCTTTGAATTTATCATCCATAAGCTCCAACAAAAGAACATCAGCGTGATTATTGTTAAGATTCCCCTTAATCCCAAACTGGTCGAGAAAATTCCAGCAGAATATCTGCAGAATTATGATATCTATCTGGAGAAGGTAGCTGAAGCATATCCAGTTAGGGTTCTGGACTACACCCATACCTACAATCCCTCCTTATTTTACGACGGACATCATCTGAATCTTGAAGGGAGAAAGTTATTCTCTCAAAACCTCACTACGGAGGTTTCCTGATGCTTTTCAATACACTCCAGTTTGCTGTCTTCCTCGCTGTTATAGTCATTTTGGTAATACTCTTTAGGAAGCAGAAGCTGCAGCTGTCCATACTGCTTGTAGCAAGCTATTATTTCTACTATATTTCTAGCGGTTTCTTTTTTCTGCTGCTTTTATTCTCCTCATTGCTTGATTTCTTTTTCGGGAGGAAAATCTATGAAAGCAAGACTCCACAAAAGAAGAAATTCTTCCTTGTCTTGAGCCTTACCGGCAGCTTAGGTATATTAGCATATTTTAAGTATGCTGATTTTGCGATCCAGGTAGCGAACCAGATAAGGAACCTGTTTGGAATTTCGCCTGACCTGCAGTTGCTGCACATTCTGCTTCCGGTGGGAATCTCATTCTTCACCTTCCAGACGATGAGTTACACCATAGATATTTATCGGAATAAACTGAAACCCACCTCTTCATTCCTGAAATTCATGCTTTTTATAGCCTTTTTCCCCCAGCTGGTTGCTGGTCCAATTGTAAGAGCTTCTGAATTCATCCCGCAGCTTGTGAAGCGTATCGAAGTGAAGGCAGAAAACGTCAAATTAGGACTGACTTTTATCAGCTGGGGTATTGTGAAAAAAGTGGTCTTTGCTGATAACATATCTCCCTTTGTTGACCATATTTTCTCAGATCCAATTGGATTGGGCTCCATTCCGATTATCCTGGGAGCATTAGCTTTTGGCATTCAGATCTATTGTGATTTCTCCGCCTATACAGATATCGCGATAGGTGCTGCTCGCATCTTCGGTTTTACATTCCCTCAGAACTTTAACAAGCCGTTCTTCGCCACGAGCCCGGCCAACTTCTGGAAACGATGGCACATCACACTGTCGACCTGGTTGAGGGATTATCTATACATCCCTCTTGGAGGAAACCGCAAAGGTAAAGCAAGGACATACATCAACATAATGATAACCATGTTGTTAGGGGGATTATGGCATGGCGCATCATGGAATTTTGTGATTTGGGGAGGCTTCCACGGGATTCTCTTAGCCATACATCGCTTCACTGCGAAGATTGTTTTCTTCAAGGAGCGCCTCAACCCCTATATAGGAAGGATTGCTGCTGTCCTGGTAACCCAGTATTTCGTCTTCCTCAGCTGGCTTATCTTCAGGGTCCGCAATACAGAGTATTTACTTTACTCCATGAGGAAATATGTGGTTCTTGATCTGAGGTGGTCAGAGCTTTCACAGTATCTCTTTGAGTATACCTGGGTATTCGTCCTTATAGGCTTGTTCATCTATATCCATTTCTTATCCTATAAGGTCAAAGATATAATCCAGCGTATAAATTCACTACGCTTGGGATATTGGTTCCTCTACATCACCTTTACCATAGTATTGCTCTTCTTGTTTGCACCAAGCTTAAATACCTCATTTATCTATTTTCAATTCTAAGCACGAAAAATTTATAAAGAAACATTTCCCCATTTTCTTCTATGGCAAACCTACTCATAACAAAGAAAGTGTACTGGCTTACGCCCTTAATCATTCTCTTGATTTTATTCCTTCTGTGGCTTATTCTCAGCTCTTCTCCAGTGCCATTTTCATATGCCGGGGGCTAGATGCGCAGGATACTCGAAGCAGGGATATTCAGTATCGGAGTTATCCTATTTTTATTGGGAATCTCTCTTAAACTGCCCTACTCTCTTATCCAGGTACACTTGCTCATGGGTACTGTGTTTAAGACAGCCCTGATTGTCTTAGGGCTGGTTGTCATGGTCCTACCGGTAGTTTCCTTCTTTTCTGAAAAAGGGATATTGGCGCATCAGAAATTTAGAGCTTCGGTAATCAATGATACCATACTCTTAGGTTCACTGCTTGTCTCATTCGTTTTGCTTGAGATACTGTTGCATGTAACTATGCCCTCTGGATGCAGGATTCCAGACGAAATAATGCACCACACCTACCAACCAGGGTGTTCCTACACATTCAGGACTTCTGAATGGTCTACCCAGGTGCATATAAATTCGGGAGGTCTTCGTGATGATGAGCCTCTGGCAAATCCAGACTTCCGTATTCTTGTGCTAGGCAGCTCATTTGTCAGAGGCTATGGTGTTGAGCAAAATGAAACATTTCCTGAACTGCTTCAGAGGAAATTCAATGAAGCAGGCGCAAAAACAGAGGTCATAAATGCAGGCATCACCTCATACTCACCCATCCTCGAATATCTCTATCTAAAATACAAAGGTCTTTCCTACAAACCAGATATGATTATACTTACCTTTGATATGGCTGACCTTAACTCCGATTTTGAGTTTGAAAAGATAGCGGTGTTTGATAATGACGCCTTAGTATCTGTTCCTTCAGGAAAAACAGATTCCCTCTTGGAATATATTTATCTTAAGCTGAGGACTCCACGTTTGATAGAAAGCTTGTTATCCAGGGTTGCAATATCCCCTAAAGCTCCCCCCAATGATGTGCGATATGACAAGTATGCGATAACAAGGGAAGAAATCTCATTAAATGAAAGTGCCCATTGGAACCGTACCTTTTCCTACATCGGAAAAATAAAAAACTTGAGCAATGCTACCTTCATCCTCATCTCTTACCCCTATGGCCACCAGGTTTCTGGAACTGAATGGGGTGAAGGGAGGAGAAACTACGGCTTTGAGCCTGGCAAAATCTACTCTTCAAGAGCTGACAACATCCTGAGAGAGTATGCAAAGAGAAACAACATACCCTATATTTCGCTTTTTGACGCTTTCAGGGAATCAAATGAACCAGGGTTATACTTCCCTTACGATGGCCACTTTACAGCAGCAGGCCATGCGTTAGCCGCAGATGTATTATTCAAAGAATTGAATACATAATTTTATAAACAATAATTCCGTTCTCAGTCTCATGAACTACACTAAACGGGTGGTGGCAGGTTTAGGTATTGTATTTTTAATGAGGGCTTTAGGAAGCCTTTTTGCCTACCTGATACGCCTTGTTTTAGCCCGGGAGCTTACCCCCACGGAATACGGTCTGTTCTATGCAGTGCTGACCATGGTTATTTTTTTCATATTCTTCAGGGACCTTGGCTTAGGCCAGGCATTAGTAAAGTATATTCCAGAATTCCAGGTACATAAGAAATTTGATAGAATAAAGACCGCTATTGTGTCCGTATGCTCATTTCAATTTCTAAGTTCGCTAATCTTATGCGCTGCATTCTTTTTTGCAGCAGACTATCTGGCTCTCAATTATTTTAAAAATCCAGATGCCGCAGTCTTGCTAAAGCTATTCATTCCTTACATACTATTGAGCATATTTTTTATCATCCAGAAGAGCATTCTGCAGGGATTCCAGAGGATAGCCATTTTCTCCACTATAGAATTTGTGAAAAATGTGGGTGTTTTCTTCATCCTGTTGTTGTTTCTGGGCCAGGGTTTAGGCGTCTTTGCCCCCGTGTTAGCATATGTGGCAACCGCATTTCTTCTAATCCTCATTTATATCGCGCCTACATACCATACATTTAACCTCAATAAATATCAGATTGTAAACCTTAAACCGATAACAAAGCAAATGTTCGCCTTTGGAGTACCTGTCATGTTTACAACAGTGGGTGATAACATTATCAGCTACATTGACACCTTGATGTTGACCTATTACACCACCCTGGAGAATGTCGGTATCTATAACGTGGTGCTGCCCTCTGCAGTAATCCTGATAACACTCGGTACGTCTATAGCAGCAGTGCTGTATCCATTGACCTCAGAATTATGGGCAAGAAAAGATACCAAGCGACTCACCGATGGATTGCGAATCCTTCATCGGTATTCCTTTGTGGCCATAATTCCTATAATCTTCACTATCTTCGCTTTTTCCCAATTCTTCATCGAATTCTTCTTTGGTCCTGAATATGTGGCAGGAACCAGAGCACTCCAGATTTTACTATTAGGTGTGTTGGTCTTCATTGTGGCAGTCATCAATCACAACATCCTGGCTGGCATTGGCAGGCCAAGGGACGTTACCAAGATAATCTTTACTGCAGCCTTGGTTAACACTATCGTAAATTTTCTCCTCATTCCTCTCGATTACACCTTATTTGGTCTGCAGATTGGAGGCATCAATGGTGCTGCTATAGCAACCTCATTGAGCTATCTGGTTGCGTTGATCTATTCCATGAAGCTCATCAGGAGGCACATCAACGTTCATTTCCCTTTTAAAGACTGGGGGAAATTGCTCATTGCAGCTGCGGCGTTCATAGCTGTCTTGGCATTCGTAAAAGAGGTCATTTCCATTGCCACCTGGATGGAGATAGTGGTATCAGCTGGCATTGCAGGCATAGTTTATCTACTGGTGGTGTTTTTGCTCCATATAATTGATATTTCAGAAATAAAGTATTATCTTAAGCATGCACGATGAGAACCTTTTTAGCTGACCTGGCAGGCATTCGATATTGCGTGTTAAGAAACTATGATTTCTTGCTCTCCGGCAGGAAGCCAGCCGCTAAATCTGAATTCGGCCTCGATATGGTTGTCGCTGAGGATCAATTTTCATTATTCTCTGAAATTGCCGCTAAACATGGATTTAAACCTAGAAAACCTCAATTTTCTCTTAGGCATAAGCCATTTTTTAAGATCCAGGATGGTGTTGAATATGGTTTGGATGTTCAAGTAGGCGGTATCTGTTGGAATGATATATATTATCTGGGTGAGAAGTTTATCCTCAAGAACAGAGTTAAACGATCCTTTTTTTATGTTCCTGGAGATGATGATACCTATGTAATGCTCTTGTTGCATTCTTTGCTGGGCAAAAGGTACTTCAAGCCAGAGTATAAGAAAACCATAACGTCCCTCTCTCCCAAAATCAACAGGAAATATGTGCACGCACGTCTTGCCGATGTATTTGGAGAAAGGATAGCAACATCTCTTCTTGATCTTTCAGTGCATTCTAAATTTGAGGAACTATTGCGTCAGAAGGCTTCACTCATTGGCAGATTCATAGTAAAGCATCCTATTGTCTTTGCTCAGGTAACTTTTAGATGGCTATGGGGGGGTCATGTCATGTCCCCATTGATTGCAGTCATAGGCCCAGATGGTTCAGGCAAAAGCACCACAGTTAGAAATCTTGCGGCAAATTTGGGTAAAACTAGGAAGGTTAAGGTAATATACTCTGGTCGAGGCAGAGACAATATACTTCCTTTGAAAAAGATGGGCAGCAAGTACAAGCAAAAAGAATTAGCTGCCAAGGAACAAAACAAATCCTCCTTTATCAAACGAATGCTGTATACGATCGCTTCCGGTTTTTACGCTATTGACTTATGCCTCCGCTACGTCTTTGTTATATTCCCTGCAAGGCTGGCAGGAAACATTGTCATAACAGACAGATACGTCTCCGATATTTTCCTCATGCAGCATGTGCCTTACGCAATGAGGAGATTACTGCTTTTTTTCTTCCCAAAACCAAACCTTACGTTTTATCTTTACAACACCCCAGATGTTTTATTGAAAAGAAGAGCCCATGATAGTATTAACCTGAAATACCAGTTGGATAACTTTAGGATCCTCAATAAAATTCTGCACGCAAAAGAAATCAAGACAACAGATATCAAATCCACTGCAGACACCATAACTCAGGAATCCTTAGAATGGCTAGCGTGCAACTGGTATTAACTTCTTATAAAGTTTCATAAAATCATCAGCTATCACCTTATTGTCAAACTTCAATGCCTTCGAATATGCATTGTCAGCAAGCTGTTTTTGTAGTTTCTTGTTTCCTAAGAGTTTATTGATCTGCATAGCCAAAGACTCCGCATCAGAGGGCTTAGCCATTAGGACATCTTTGCCATCGATGACAATCTCCTCTAATTCAGGCAGTTTTGTCGTAACCACCGGAGTCTTGCAGGCCATGCTTTCAAGAAGACAGGATGGATTGCCTTCAGTACCTTCCAGAGAGGGATAGGGTAGCACAACCATAGAAGCCTTATTTACATAGGTGACAATATCAATATCTTTGGTGATGACTTCAAAATGGCCGATCTTCTTCAATTCAGGAAAGAATCTTTGAGCATATATGGGATCTCTTGGCGCAAAGACAAACTTCACATCAGGATGCTTCTGAATCACCAGAGGCATCGCTTTGATCAGTACATCGGTGCCTTTCCATTCTCCCATAGCTCCATAGTAAAATACGACCTTGCCTTTACCCTTACGTGATGGCACGAATCGCTTTGTATCGATATTAGAATGGATAACCCTGACGTTCCTACATCCGTGTTGTACTAACTTTTTGGCATATGTCTGGGTAGGTACGCTAACAACATCTGCAAGGTTCAAAAGTCCGAAGAACTTATGCCCTAGACTATTCCTTGAATATGACTTAAGAGAATGCACAATACGAGCTTTTCTGGAATGAAATAATCTTGACAGGAAAGATCTCAACACAAACAGAGGAGCAGCGCTGAACCCATGGATTATGTCAAATTTCCCTATCTCTTTCTGGACTTTGCTTACCCCCGTGGCAAAAGAAAGTATGCTGCTGCCTGAACCGCCTACTCTATATACCTGGACACCATCAATCTTTTCATAGTCTGGCAGGTTCTCCAAACGAGGAGTTATTACTGCTGCTTCATGGCCTGCTCTGATATATTCTCTAGCGAGCCCAAGGATTGTTATCTTCGTAGCTTCCTTGGTCTGTTTGAAAAAACCAGTTGCCAGCAACGCTATCCTCATATACTTCAAAACCTGCTTGTATTATTTAAATATTAGCACACTCTAGAAGTTCCAATGCTTCCTCAAAATTCAAAAATACCCTAATTACTTCTAGTTAATAAGCATATAACCTTAAATTTTAAGCTTTTTTAGTAAAAAAGCTTAAAAAATCGATATATTTATAAATAAGAAAGGCCTATTGCCTATAAAATGGATACAAAATCGCGAATCTTGAAAGCTATAAGCGAAGGACACACATCTGGGGCCGAAGAGGTTGCTAAGGCAACGGGGTTATCCATAACCACCATAAGCAAAGCGACCGAAGAAATGGAGGAAACCGCAGCCAAGAAGATGGACGATAAGAATTGCCTTATCCTAAACATCCTCCAGAAGGACTGCAGGACATCATTGACCGATATTGCAGCAGAAGTAGGTCTCAGCGTGGATTCAGTAAAGAAGCGAATTGAGAAGATGGAGAACATCTTTTTCTACCCAAAAATCCAGATCAGACCAAGACCATTCGGTTTTGACCATGTGGTGGATGTGAAGATAAAACTCAGCAATCACGCAGAGAATGAGAAGATGAAGTTTATAGATTTTTTAAAGCAAAACGATAGGGTTACCGAAATATTCGAGATAAGCGGAGAATACGATCTTTCCATCGTCATTATCGCGCGGAACTCAGCAGACCTGCAGAAAGTAACTTCTAATATAAAATTAAAATTCGGCCACCTCATCGATTCTTGGATGGAGTCTGCTTCATTGAAGGCCCATAAGTTTGAACAGTATGATGTACGAAAGATGATAGAATGATACCCTACGGAACCCAGACAATAAGCGAAGAAGATATCAAGGCAGTTTCAGAAGCCTTAAAAGGGGATTTCCTGAGCACCGGTCCCTTAGTACTGAAATTTGAAGCAGCCTTTGCAAAGTATGTGGGAAGCAAGTACGCAGTCGCAGTCTCAAGTGGTACAGCAGCATTACACCTCAGTTGTTTGGCAAGCAACCTAAAGCAGGGGGATGAAGTCATAACATCCCCCATGACTTTTGTTGCAACAGCAAATGCGGCACTTTATTGCCAGGCAAAACCGGTTTTTGTCGATGTCAATGGAGATGGGCTCATTGACGAATCAAAAATTGAGGAAAAGATATCGGGCAAGACAAAAGCCATCATTCCGGTGCACTATAGTGGTCTGCCTTGCAGCATGGAAGTTATCCATCAGATTGCTCAAAAACATAATCTGATTGTAATTGAGGATGCTGCTCATGCTCTGGGTGCCGAATACAAAGGAAAGAAGATAGGCAGCTGTGCATATTCTGACATGACAATATTCAGCTTCCATCCGGTCAAGCACATAACTACCGGAGAAGGCGGTATGATAACCACTAACTCAAAAGAATTATATGAAAAACTGTGCAGCCTGCGAAATCATGGCCTCATGAAAAGCCATAAGGAGTCATGGCTGCAAGAACTGGAATACTTGGGCTATAACTACCGTCTTACTGACTTCCAATGTGCGTTGGGATTGTCGCAGCTGGAACATCTGGGCGGATTTCTAAAAAGAAGGAAAGAGATAGCTGCAAAATACGATCAAGCCTTTAGAAATCTTCCGATAACAGCGCCACAGAGCAAGGATAATTCCTACCATCTCTATGTCATCCAGGTCAAAGACAGCAAAACAAGGCTGAAACTTTTCAACCACCTCAGAAAAAATGATATTTTCTGCCAGGTCCACTATCTGCCCATCTACCAACACCCTTATTATCAGAGATTAGGCTACAAGAAAGGCCTCTGCAGGGAAGCAGAAGCATTCTATGAAAGAATACTGAGCATTCCCATTCATCCAAAGCTGACATCTGCTCAGCAGGATTTCGTGATTGAGAAAATCAAGGAGGGATTATGATGGAAAAACAAGGACAAAGATTAGTGCTGGAACAGGTGCATGAGCTCAAAAGATGCACCAAGTGTGTCATGCCTGAAACACAGGAGACCATTACATTCGATAATAAAGGAGTATGTAATGTCTGTAATAATCAGGTCATCAAGAATGAGAAGATAGACTGGAAAAAGAAGAAAGAGGAGTTCAAGGAACTCATAAGTCAGTACAAGGGCAAGAATGATTATGATTGCATAGTGCCGTTCAGTGGAGGAAAAGACTCTACCTGGACCCTCTATTCGTTGGTCAAGCACTTCGGCATGAAACCATTGGTAGTAAGTTTTGATCACCTGTTCCTCAGGCCGGTTGTCCTTGCAAACACCAAGCGGACCATGAAGAAACTCGGTGTAGACTACCTCAAATTCTCGCCCAATTGGAAAGTGGTGAGGGAGTTGATGCTCGAGTCGCTGAGACGAAAAGGAGATTTCTGTTGGCACTGCCATACTGGGATTTTTTCATACCCCATGCAGATAGCAATCAAGTTTAATGTGCCCCTCATAATCTGGGGAGAGCCCAGTTCTGAGTACACCGCATATTATGGCTATGATGAAAATGAAGAAGTTGATGAAAAACGCTTCAACCGATTTGTCAACCTGGGCATTACTGCAGAAGATATGGAAGGCTTCCTTGGAGGAAAAGTTTCGGCAAGGGACCTCAAACCCTTCACCTACCCTAAACTGAAAGACCTGAAGAAGATAGGGGTACGTTCAGTCTGCCTGGGAAGTTATGTGCCGTGGGATGTGAAAAAGCAGGTTGCGATCATCCAGCAGGAACTGGGTTGGCAGGGTGATAAAGTTGAATTTGTTCCAGACGGCTACAATTATGAGAAGATAGAATGCATGATTGAAGGGGCAAGAGAATACCTCAAGTACATAAAACGAGGCTGGTGCAGGCCTGCTCACCTGGCAAGCATAGACATCAGGAACAACAGGATGACCAGGGAGGAAGGCATGGAGATGGTCAAGGAATATGAGCCCATGAGGCCCGCAAGCTTGGATTATCTTTTGGAAATACTTGGTCTGACTGAAGAAGAGTTCATGAAGATTGCTGTCTCCCATGAGGTAGCCCCCAACAAATTTGATCCTTCAAAGATACGGAAAGGAGAAAAGCTGCCTGATCAAGACGAGTGGGACAGGACCAAATGATTGTAGTGGTTGATTATGGGACTGCGAACCTGAAATCAGTAGCCAACGCCATAGACCTGTTAGGTCACGAAGTCAAGATTTCAAAAAAGGTCCAAGACTTGGAGCAGGCAGAGCGTATTGTGCTTCCTGGAGTCGGCACATTTGCAGAAGGCATGAAGAATCTTATAGACCTGAAGCTGAAGGACGCTCTGGTATCAGAAATCATACAGAAGAAAAAACCGTTCCTGGGCATCTGCTTAGGTCTTCATCTCCTTGCAACTACGGGCTATGAAGGGGGCATTACACCCGGCCTTAACTTTATCCCGGGAGAAGTCAAACAATTCGATCTTAAGGGATTGAGAATACCCCATATGGGATGGGACCAGGTTTCCTTCAGAAAGCAGATTCCGTTGTGGGATGAAGTCAAGGACAACACAGACTTATATTTTGTCCATAAATACCATTTCATCCCAAAGAATGCAGAAGATATTGCAGCAGTCTGTGACTATGGCGGAGAGTTTGTGACCGCAGTGCAGAAAGATAACATCTTTGCTACTCAATTCCATCCAGAGAAAAGCCAGGAAGATGGCCTGAAGATACTTGAAAACTTTTGTAGGTGGAATCCATGCTGAAGACACGGCTCATCCCTGTCCTGCTGCTTAAGCAGGGAAGGATGGTCAAGACAATTCAGTTTGATAAGGAGCGGGACGTAGGAAATCCAGTTACAACTGCAAAGATTTACAATGCCCAGAATGCAGATGAATTGGTCTTTTTGGATATACTCGCCTCAGTTGAGGAAAGAGATATGCTCATAGACATCATCAACAGGGTGACAGAGGAGTGCTTCATGCCCCTCACGGTGGGTGGTGGAGTAAAGACCTTGGATGATATCAGATCCCTCCTTAAGGCTGGAGCTGATAAGGTGAGCATCAATTCAGCTGCCGTTGAAAACCCCAAGCTCATCGAGGCCGCTGCCCGAAAATTCGGCAGCGCCAACATTGTGGCATCCATAGATTTTAAGGATGTGCAGGGAGCAAAGAAAGCTGTTACTCACAGAGGCACCCACAATACAAACCTTGATCCGGTTGCGTGGGCAAAAGAGCTTCAAGCATTAGGCGCTGGTGAGATTTTTTTGAACAACGTGGATGCAGATGGGATGATGCGGGGCTATGACATACAGACAATACGGGCAGTATCAGACGCAGTATCCATACCGGTCATCGCCTGTGGTGGAGCAGGCACACTGCAGGACTTTGTGGATGCCATACGTGAAGGACATGCATCAGCGGTCGCTGCAGGAAGCATATTTCATTTTACTGATCAAAGTCCGATAAAAGCCCGCAGATTCATGCACACTGCAGGACTAAATGTGAGGATGGGATAATGAAAATCGTCGTTATAGGGTGCGGGTCTATCGGAAAGAGGCACCTCAGGAACCTGAAGACTCTCCTTAAAGAAAGAAACGGGGAAGTCATCGCTTTTGATGTCAACAAGGAAGCGCTAGAATTTGTCAGTAAAGAATACGGCATCAGGACAGAGACAGACCTCAACAAGGCATTGGAAGAGGCTGATGGCGCCTTCATGTGCATTCCCAATAGTCTGCACGTGCCGACAGCGCTGAAGGCAGTCAAGCATGGCTGTCATGTGTTTGTTGAGAAGCCGCTGTCCCACACCATGGAAAACGTTGACGAGCTTCTCAGGATAGCTAAGGAAAAGAACCTCACAGTCACCTGTGGCTATAATCTGAGATTCTATAAGCCATTGCAGAAGGTCAAGGACCTGCTCGATGCAGGCGCAATCGGAAAGGTGTATGGTGCTAGAGTCGAATTTGGTTATCATCTGCCGAGTTGGAGGCCAAACCAGGACTATAGGAAGAATTATGGGGCCATCAGGGCACAGGGCGGTGGAGTCATTCTTGACGTCATACATGAGATAAACTATATACGCTGGCTTTTGGGAGAGGCGAAGGAGTTATTCTGTTATGCCGGTAAGCTGAGCGATATGGAGACTGATACCGAAGATTATGCTGACATGGTCATCAAGTTTGAAAACAATGTAATCGCAAATGTCCACCTTGACTATGTGCAGAGAGCATACAGGCGCAGCTGTCATCTCATCGGTGAAAAAGGCACTATACTTTGGGATTTTGAGGGTCATAAAGTCGATATCTTTGACTCCCAAAAGAATGAGTGGTCCCATTTTAATGAAAAAGATATGGACTTTAATGCAACCTATATGGCTGAAGAGGAACATTTCCTCAAATGTGTAGAAGGAAAGGCCAAGCCAGTCATCGATGGTGAGGAAGCGAAGCAGGATGTGGTGGTGGCACTGGCTGCCCTGAAATCAGCTGAAACTGGAAAGGTGGTAAAACTTGGTTGAAATAATCGCAGAAGTAGCACAAGGTTTTGAAGGCAAACCAAAGCAGGCAGAACAGCTCGCTGAAGCAGCCATAGTGGCAGATGTCGATGTCATCAAATTCCAATTGGTATATGCAGATGAACTTGCGACTCCTGATTATCATTACTACAAACTCTTCAAGACCCTGGAGATGCCGACTGAAGTCTGGGAAGGAATAGTCAAGAAGATCCAGGGTGTCAAGAAAAAGGTATACTTTGACATATTCGGGCCAAAAAGCCTGGAGATTGCGAAATCCCTCAATGCAGACGGCATCAAGCTCTCTACTACTGAATTCTACAACTATAATCTCATACATAGAGTATTAGGCAGCAACTTCAGGACAATCCTGATTTCAGTCGGAGGCATCCCTCTCAATGACATCAAGGAGTTGATTAGGAGAGAATCAATCCGTCCGGGAAAAAACATTCATTTCATCTATGGATTCCAGGCAGAGCCGACACCCCTGGGCTCTAACAATTTGCTGAAGATCTCTGCTTTGAAGAAGGAATTCCCTGGTTTTAAGATAGGATTCATGGATCATTCTTTAGGGACTTCAGAGGATGCAGTCTATCTTCCGTTGATGGCTTTAGGAACAGATCCAAGCTGTCTTGAAAAGCACATAACATTGGACCCTGAATTGAAGATTGAAGATTATATCTCTGCATTGGGTCCGGATTCATTTAAAGAATTTGTCAGGCTGATCAGGAAATTTGAAGCAGCCTTAGGCACTTCTTCTTTAGATCTGACCGATCTCGAAAAAGAATACCGAAAAAAGGCAGCCAAAGTAGTAGTTGCCCTCAAAGATATCTCTCAGGGAACAATATTGACTACAGAGTGTGTGGGGCTGAAACGGGTTGGAGAGAAATTTAACACCGATACGATCAACATCCTGGGTGATGTTCTTGGAAAAAAGGCCAAGTCAGATGTGAAGAAGGACAGGCCTGTGGTGAGGGAGGCTATATGAGAAAGCTTGTGGCAGCATTAGCATGCAGGATCAAAGGTTCAAGATTGTATGGTAAGCCCTTGCAGAACTTAGATATAGAAAAAGGGATAACTATCTTAGACTTCCAGATAAGCACCCTGAAGGCAATAAGATGCATCAAAGAGATCATTCTGGGCATTGCAGATGGCAAGGACAACCAGGCTTTCATAGAGTTTGCCCAAGAAAGAAAGCTTAAGTATATTGTAGGAGATGAGGATGATGTTTTGGGTAGGCTCATCAAGTGTGGAGAATCTGTTGGAGCTACTGACCTGTTTAGGGTGACCACCGAATCCCCATTTATCCATTACGAACCCATCGAAAAAGCTTGGAAGAGTCATGTCGAAGGAAATTTTGATGCCACTTTCTGTGATAAGGTTCCAGATAGCTCAAATTTTGAGATAGTGTCCCTGGCAGCTCTCCAGAAATCACATACCGATGGCCAGAGGAAGCACAAGTCAGAGCTTGTCACCTCGTACATACGGGAAAATAAGGATAAATTCACCATACGCTACATCGACATCCCCCAAGAGCTGCAGAGAAAAGACATCAGGATTACGGTAGATTATCCAGAAGACCTCATTTTATGTAGGGAAGTCTACAATCATTTCAAGGGAAAATCCCCGTTAATACCTATCAGCGATATTGTACACTATCTTGACACCAGAAAAGACCTTTTGGAGATGGTGGCGCCTTTCTGTGAGGAAGGCTATGCTACGATGTACAAGTAAGATGAAAAATAGTATACTTCAGGGAAAGAGAATCATGCTAAGAAGCCTTACTGAAGCAGACATCACTGAAGAATACCTGTCATGGCTCAATGATCCAGAAGTCATGGCATATATGGAAAGTAAACACCTCACCCACACCATGATTTCATTGAAGAAATTTGTTGCAGAAACAATCAAGGACAAGAGCACAATCTTCCTCGCCATAATAGCGGATAATAAGCACATCGGCAATATCAAATTAGGTCCCATCAATACTATCCATAAGCATGGGGACATAGGCATAATGATTGGGAATAAGGCCTATTGGGGAAAGGGCCACGCAACAGAAGCGATAAAACTGCTTGTGCAATTTGCCTTCAAAGAATTGCACCTGCACAAACTCACCGCAGGATTTTACTCAAACAATGCTGCATCAATCAAGGCATTCATGAATGCGGGTTTCAGAGAGGAAGGGAGACTAAAACAACAATTTAGATTTGGGCAGGGCTATGTCGACAAGGTCTGTCTTGGGCTCATACAGGAGGAATGAAATGGCAAGAAATATAAGGAAATCATTGGAGTTGTGGCAAAGGGCTGAGCCTATCATCCCATGCGGCACTCAGACAGCATCTAAGGGACCTGACCAATTTGTCAAAGGCGTCTATCCTATATATCTCCAGAAAGGCAAAGGCTCCCATGTGTGGGATGTAGATGGCAATGAATATATCGATTACCCCTGTTCACTGGGAGCTATCTTCTTGGGTCATGCATATCCGCCGGTTGTCAAAGCGATTCAGAAACAGGCTGAGGAAGGCATCATCTTCTCTTTGATGCATCCATTGGAAGTGGAATTGGCAGAGCTGCTCATAAAACACATACCCTGCGCAGAGGCAGTTCGGTTTGCGAAGAACGGTTCTGACGCTACCAGCGCAGCAGTCAGGATTGCAAGAGCCTATACCGGTAAAGACAAGATAGCATTTTGCGGCTATCATGGGTGGCAGGATTGGTATACAATTGGGACCGAAAAGACCAAGGGTATTCCAAATGTGTTAAAGGAGTATTTGTTCAAGTTCCAATACAACAACATAGACTCACTTAAGAAAATATTTGAAGAAAATAAAGGCGAGATTGCTGCAATTATCATGGAGCCGGTCATCACCGAAGCGCCAAAAGACAGGTTTCTGGAAAAGGTCAAGGAATTAGCCCACGAAAATGGGGCATTATTGATATTTGATGAGATGGTTACTGGCTTCAGGTTTGGTTTGGGAGGAGCACAAAAATATTTCAATGTGATTCCTGATCTGGGATGTTTCGGAAAAAGCATCGCTAATGGGATGCCCCTATCCGTGGTTGCAGGCAGAAAAGAGATAATGGAGGAATGTAAGAATATCTTCTTTTCGGTGACGTTTGGAGGAGAGGCAATTTCACTGGCAGCTGCAGTAGCCACTATCAAAGAAGTAGAGCAAAAAGATGTTATTGATCATATCTGGGCTGTCGGAAAAAAATTCAATCAGCAGTTCAATGCACTGGCTGCCGAATTGGATGTGCCGGTTAAATGTGTTGGATTTCCACCACGGCAGAATATTGTTTTTTCACATGAAGACTCTGCCAAGCTTAAGACACTTTTCCTCCAAGAAACCATCAAACAAGGTGTCCTGATTGGCAACGTTATATTCTTTAACTACTCCCATTCAGAAGAGGATCTTCAAAAAACAATGGACGCCTGCAAAATTGCTCTGACCAAGATCAAGGGTGGTCTTTTGAAAGCCAATCTGAAAGATCTCATCGAAGGCGAATTGGCAGGAGAAGTATTCAGGCAGAGGTCAGAAAGATGAGCAAGGTATTGGTCACAGGCGGATCTGGATTCATAGGAAGCAACATAGTCAAGAAACTAAACTCTAAAGGATATGAAGTTAATATGCTGGATATATGGGGCCTCCAGATTGACGGAGCTGCGTGCATCAAAGGAAGCGTGTTGAATGTCGAAGATATAGAAAAAGCCATACAAGGATGTGACTATGTGATTCATCTTGCAGCTATATTGGGAGTATCGCGGTCTACGCACAAGCCAGTTGAATGTTTGGATGTTAACATCCAGGGGACACGCAATGTTTTGCAGGCCTGCATTAAACACCACATCAAAAAAATTATATTCTCAAGCTCATCTGAGGTCTATGGGGAACCAGATAAAGTCCCTATAACAGAAGACATGCCCCTGCAGCCAAAATCAGAATACGGAGTCAGTAAAGTAGTGGGAGAAGAATACCTAAAATCATTTCATCGGCAGTATAAGCTCAACTATGCGATTGTGCGATTTTTCAATGTATATGGCCTTCATCAGGAGCCATGGTGGGTTATGTCACGCTTCATAACCAATGTCAGCTTAGGGAAACCCCCTATTGTATACGGAGATGGATCCCAAGTGAGGGCATTCTGCAATGTGAAGGATGCTGCAGAGGGTATCATAGCAGCTATGGAAAAGGCCAACAATGAAGTGTTCAATATTGGCAATTCAAAAGAGCAGATTTCCATGAAGCAGTTGGCTGAGAGGGTTTCTAGGTTAGGTAAATTCAATAAGAACATCACCTATATCGCGCTAGAACAGTCTGATAGGTCTAAGGAGCGGGAGATTTACAAGCGCATACCAGATACCTCTAAGGCAAAAAAGATTCTTGGTTTTGAGGCAGAAATCAGTCTCGACGAAGGCATCAAAGAGATATTAGATTACAATGCCAATCATCTTGAGGAAGTTAAACAGACAGCAGCGGCAGTTGAAGCCACCGAAAACAGGAGAAAAAATGGAAACTAAGATATGCGTTGTTGGACTAGGTTATGTGGGGTTACCTTTAGCATTATTATTGGCTGAGAAAGGCTTCCAGATATATGGACTGGACATAAACAAAGAGATTATAGAGAAGCTCAAATCAGGAGCATGCCATATAAATGATGCACCCCTACAAAAACGGGTAGCTTCCCAATTTAAAAATATCAGATTCTCAACGGACAATGCCATCTGCAAGGAAGCAGATATAATTGTGGTAACAGTGCCTACCCCAGTTGACAAAAATCATAAGCCTGATCTAATGGCCCTAAAGTCAGCATCCGCAGATATCGCTCGGAACCTTAAAAAAGGTCAGCTTGTAATTATTGAGTCTACCATATTTCCCGCGACAGTTGAAGGGATTGTCCAGCCGATCCTGGAAAGCAGTGGCCTAAAGGTCGGGGCAGATTTTTCATTGGCTCATTGTCCTGAACGGGTAGATCCAGGAAATACCAAATATACGCTCGTAAATATACCCAGAGTTGTGGCAGGAATTACAGAATCATGCACAGAGCGCGCATATCAATTCTACTCAAGCTTTGTTCAGGCTCCCATCACTAAACTCAGTTCAGTCAAGGCTGCTGAAGCTACCAAAATGGTTGAAAACATCTTTAGGGATGTTAACATAGCTTTGGTCAATGAGCTTGCTCAGTCCTTTGATGCCAGCGGCATAGATGTCTTGGAAGTGTTGAAAGGAGCATCCTCCAAGCCATTTGCGTTTATGCCCCATTATCCTGGCTGTGGTGTAGGGGGGCACTGCATCCCGGTGGATCCCTACTACCTTATAGAATCAGCACGTTTAAAGGGATTTGAACACAGGTTTCTTTCCTTAGCGCGGGAAATTAACAATGCGATGCCTAAGTACACAGTGAAGAAAGCCTTAACTGCCTTACAGGAGCACAACATCCCTATAGGAAAAGCACATATAACTGTTTTAGGCATGTCCTACAAGGGTGATGTGGATGATATGCGTGAAAGCCCTGCTCTTGAGATTTGCAATGAACTGAAAAAGGCAGGTGCTACGTTTGACGTCTACGACCCATTCCACAAGCAAAAATCAACCAAACCATCATTGCAATCGGCTGTCGAAAACAAAGACTGCATCATAATAGCTACAGCCCACTCAGAATTCAGGAATCTTACTCCAGATTTCCTCATAAAGCAGAAAGTGAAAATTGTTATAGATGGAAGAAACATGCTGGATAAGGAAACACTGCAGGGTGCAGGCATAATCTATAAAGGGATCGGAAGATAAAATGCAGTTTCAGGTAGGCTCAAGAACAGTAGGCGGTGCTAATCCTTGTTTTATTGTCGCAGAGGCCGGTGTCAACCATAATGGGGATTTGAGCCTGGCAAAACAACTCATTGAAGCGGCAGCTAAAGCTAAGGTGGATGCAGTTAAATTTCAGCTGTTGAAAGCAGACAGCCTTTACGTAAAAGATGCAGGAACTTGGAAAACAGACTTCAATGAGGAATTTGACATCCATGGTGTGTGGAAAAAAACCGAGATGCCGCTCAGCTGGATTTCTGAATTGAAAGAATATGCGGATGAAAAGAATCTTATTTTCTTCTCAAGTGTTTTTGATGAGCAAGGAGCAGATTTCATAAATCCCTATGTGGGTATTTACAAGATAGCCTCCTCTGAACTGAGCCACATACCTCTCCTTAAGCATGTAGCAAAGAAAAAAAAGCCGATCATTATATCAATCGGTGGTGCAACCATGGCCGAAGTCCAGGAAGCTATTACTGTAGTCAAGGAAACAGGAAACAATGCCATTGCGCTGTTGTACTGCGTCCCCATCTATCCAACTCCTTTAGATAAAGCTAATGTCAAGGCTTTGGAAACATTGCGTAAGAAGTTTCCAGATATTGTAGTGGGATACTCTGACCACAGCCTGGATCCGGTTGCGGTACCCAGAGCTGCAATTTCCTATGGTGCAAAGATCATTGAGAAACACTTCACCCTTAGCAAAGCAATGCTCGGTATAGACCACAAGATGTCATTGGAACCAAAGGAACTGAACGCTATGGTCTCTGAGATCAGAAAGGCAGAAGCAGACCTTACCCACGGAACTCTGGTCATCAATTCTAAGGCAATCGGTGACGGTATTATTCATCCAGGGGATGCTAAGATGTCATTTCTGAGAAGGAAGATATTCGCTATCCAGACTATTCTTAAAGGCCAGCAGCTGACCAAAAACAATATTGCAGTACTAAGGCCAGGCAATAGGGATGTAACCAACGGCCTCCACCCCAGTCAGTTTGAGGCATTACTGGGGAAGAAGGCATCGAGGGACATTTCAGCGCTCAAGGTCATGACAAAGGAGGACGTAGAATGATAAGTATCATCATCCGTACCTTTAATAATGAGGAATTTATCAGCGAATCAGTGGAAAGCGCCCTCAATCAGGATAGTGCTGATTTTGAAGTTGTGGTAATAAATGATGGCAGTACTGATAACACCTCAAAGATCCTTAAGCAGTTCAATGATCCTCGCTTAAAAATAATACACCAAGAAAACTGTGGCATGATAGAAGCTGCCTACAGGGGCTTGGAACAGGCCAAAGGAGACTGTGTTTTTTTTCTCGATGGCGATGACATCCTGACACCAGATGCACTGACCTGCCTTTGGGATGCATTAAAGAAATCAAGTGCTGGATTTGCATATGGCGATTACTACGAACTAAAAAAAGGAGAAAAAAAATATGTCTCCCTGAAAAACATATTCAATAGCCTTGCATGTGGTATTCTGTGGAAAAGGAGCGTAATCGAGAAAGTTGGTTTCTGGGATAGGTCATTCATTCTTCCTGAATATGATTTCTTGATCCGGGTCATGCAGAAGTATAAGGGAGCGCATGTCCCAAAGCCGCTGTACACATATCGAAGGCATGGCACCTCAATGACTGCTGACAAAAATAAGGTAAAACAGGCGCAGAAGCAGATTTTTGATAAGTATGGTCCCCTGCCCGGATTTAAGGAATATTAAAAGATAAAATTTATTAATAACATAATACCCTCAAAGAAACATGGCGTACGAAAAACCTATCTACTCTGATTTTGGCATGACCCAATGGCACTGGCTGGTGAGGCACCGCGGTAGGTTAAAGCTGGGTAAGAACACCCAAATAGCACCTTTTACTGTCATCGATGCGATGAATGGTGTAGAGATCCAGGATAATGTCAAGGTTGGCTTCAGCTCAGTAATCATAAGCCACTCGACGGTTGATGGCAGGACGGGCCCAGTTGTTCTCAAGAAAAACTGCAAGATTGGCGCTAACACCACCATTCTGCCCAATGTAACGGTTGGAGAAAACTCAGTGGTAGGAGCTAACAGCCTGGTAAACAGGGACATTCCACCAAATGAGATGTGGTTTGGTTCACCTGCTCGATTCCATAAGAAACTCTAGATAACCTTATACAAGGCATTCACGATCCTTTCTGAAGCCTTGCCATCTACTTTGTAACACAATGTTCGGACCGCAGCAGCACTTTTTCTCGAATAATCAATCTTGCCTGAAAGCACATCTTGTACCAGTTTACTTATGTCATTAGTATACTTTCTCGTAATGGTATGTTTCTTTAATATCTGATGGAACACACCACTGACCGGTCTTACTTCGATGGTTATTGTCGGCACCCCCAAAATCATTGCCTCTATCGCTGATGTTGAATAATCAAGATTGATGAAGGCATCGCATTCACCCACCAGCTGAAAAAATTCCTCGCGTGAGAGCACCTGCACCACTTTTGCTTTCATGCCTAGACTCTGAATCAGGGATTCATAGACAGCTTTGTATTTTTCTCGAGGATGGAGCTTAAGGACAATCTCGATGCGGGGAATTCCCCTTAAATCAGCTAAAATCTTCTGAACAATCTTAAAATAGGATTCCTTGCTCAATACCATATCTTCTATGCAGGGAGCAGTCGCAATAACTATCTTTCTTCCGGCTCTTCTTGACTGGGAGATGTACTTCTCGATGCCGTCAAAGACTACAGGCCCCGTAACCACCATCGTTTCTTTAGCAACACCAATCCTCACCAAATTCTTTTTTGTCAGTTCGCTGAAGACCGCATACCTACTTTTGCCAATAAAATCAGGCTTGTCAGTTGCCATCAATCCATGTTGTATGAGCAAGATTGGAATTTTTGCATTTTTAGCAGCTGCCAGAGCACACTTTTCATAGAGATCATGTGCTGATGAAAGTACAATGGCCGAGATATTTTCTTCCTTAATTATTTTTTTAATCGTTTCATAGTAAATAATGAGGACAGAAAGAAATTCTTTGGAAAAGAAGAAATTGAAGGCATATCGTACATACGGCCAGACCGATTCTCCTTTAACAGAAAGGAGGTCTTTTTTATTCTTGATGCCCATCCATCGAATATGAAGATCCTCAGCCTGCCGTGCAGCTTTTGCAATAATCTCATCAGTGCAATAGGCATAGATAGTGGGTAATGAGGCTATTTTCGTATCCCACTGCTTTGTCAGCGGCTGGGCATACAAAATAAGATCATCAAATTTTCCATCCGAACGTATTTTATCGATGATCCCCTGGATGCGGAATACTTTTTTATTGGGCAGCAGATGATGGGGAAAGGTGAGGAACATCACTTTCCTTCTAGGAGAAGCTTTCCCGACTCTTTGTGCAGACCGTATCTTAGTATGCTCATTAAAACGAAGAAAAAGTCTCATCAGTTCAGAGTTTAGCGCATAGCGGCATGCTGCCCAAGGACCAGGCACACTTCCCTTCTCCAGATAGGAATATGTACTTATCTGGATCGGCAGCACATAACTGCGAAAGAACCATTTGTAGAACCACCATAACGGTACCCCATCAATCTGGAGCAGGTCATCGAAACTCTTCCCCTTGGCTATCTTTTTCTTTGACCAGGTCTCTATAAACTCAGTTATTTTATCCATGTTTATCCAAACCGAATCTTCTGAGATTTTGGTACTGTACAATAAGTATCGCCATCCAGTAAAGATTCCCGAAAATTGCCCAGATCCATAAGACTGCCATGGGTGCCTTGACCAGGACTGCAATTAACAGGACCAAATAGAATACGTTGGACCCATAGATGTATCGTATCCACTCTAATTTTCCTTTTCCAGGGATGCCAATCGGCTTGTTCCCGGTCATCTCAAACTTGTAGAAGAACACTATAAGGTAATGGGTATTGTAGCTTATGATAGCCAGCATTCCAACTAATGCAGCCATATAGGTTCCCATGCCATACGCTAAGGTGAATATCAGGTAGGGAAATATGAAAAAATCTATGATGGCATCGAGCCACTTGCCCATCTTGGTGGATATGTGCCTTGCCCGGGCAATCCGGCCATCGATCATATCAAAAATATTATACAGGAAGGCAAACGAAGCTCCAATGACTTGGTTGATAAATCCTCCCTGCAAAAAGAATATACCTCCAACAAGTCCAAAGATAAATGAGAGCATGCTGCATTGGTTAGGTGTCATCTTAGTGCATTTAATCAAAAAAACAGACAATGGCTCGCCAATGATGTCAAATACTCTGGTACTCCATTCCTTATGGTAGCTGCTCGCTCCCTTGAAATCATATTCTTTCTTTTTAATGTGGATCACCCATTACATTTAAATAATGCAGGATAATAGTTAGAATATTTATATATTTAACTAAAATGAAAGTACTCATAACCCACGAGCTGTTCATGCCAGATTTTGCTGGCGGTGGAGAGAAACAGGTCTATGAGATGGCACACCATCTCCAGCAGAGAGGCATTAAGGTTACGGTTCTGACAACTGGCAATCCAGCCATAAATCAGTACAAGGGCATCCCTACTATCCGAATACCCCTCCATCGATATCTCATGTTTCTTGCAGCAGGCAGGATAAAAGAAGTGGCCAAGGATTGTGACCTAATTCAGACATCCACATACCACGCAGCCTGGCCAACCTATAAAGCGGCAAGATTCCTGCATAAGCCTGTGGTATGCTTTGTGCTCGGTGCATATGGCAGCAGATGGCTCAAGATGCGTGGAATATTGTGGGGCAGCATAATAAGGGCAATAGAGCATTTCATCCTCAGACAACCATATTCTAAATTGTTATTCATCTCAGACTATTCTAAAGCGTGGGCCAGGGAGATTGGTATTGATACCTCTCAGGCAGAGGTCATTAGTCCAGGTGTGGAAACAGGGAAATATTACACCAAGAAAAAACAGCCTTATGTGCTTTTTTCAGGTAGGTTTGCAAAGCAAAAAGGCGTTTATGATACCCTAGAAGTGGCAAAGAGTCTTCCCAGAGTTCGATTCATCCTCATGGGGTGGGGTGAGGAAGAAAAAAAGATGAAAAAGTTGGCGACGAAGAATGTTGAATTCTCAAACTTAAGGCTTACCGATGGAAAACCTTTCCTTGACATGTACGCAAAGGCATTGGTATTCTTCATGCCCAGTGTAGCAGAGAGCTTTGGATTTACCATTGTGGAAGCCATGGCATCAGGTTGTGCAGTAGTTAGTACCATAGATCTGCCCTATAAAGGCAGGCAAGTAAAGTCTGGAGATATACTTGGAATGGCAAGGGCAATAAAAGATCTCATGAAATTTCCTGCACAGACCGAGAAGTTGGGAAAGGAAAACATCACTATAGCAAAGAAGTATACTTGGAAAAAATTCACCGATAAGCTCATTGTAACCTATCAGAAGCTGGTATAGATATGCCGAGTTAATCAAGAGAAAAATTTATATAAGCCCCACTACCCATCAGAGCCTATGAAAATCAATTTTTGGAAATCAAAGAAAGTCTTCGTAACAGGTGCAGATGGCTTTATAGGAGGATGGCTTGCTAAAGCACTGGTTGACTCAGGCGCCGATGTAACTATCATCCTTAGAGATATAAAAAAAGAAAAGATTTCCATCGACTACCATCATATCAGAGATAAGGTAACTATCATCTTAGGAGATATCATCGATTACTCCCTTGTAAGCAGGATCCTCAATGAGCATGAGATTGACACAGTCTTCCATCTGGCAGCACAGGCAATTGTCGGTGCAGCAAACAGGAGCCCGTTGTCAACCTTTGAATCAAATATCAAAGGAACCTGGACAATTCTTGAGGCTGCAAGAGTTACCTCAACCGTGAAAAGGGTTATTGTGGCAAGCAGCGACAAAGCGTACGGTGATCAGGAAAAACTGCCCTATACTGAAGATCAGCCCCTTAAAGGCCTCTATCCCTACGATGCATCCAAAGCATGTGCAGATATCCTTGCGCAAAGTTACTTCAAGACATATCACCTGCCTGTCTGTGTGACCCGAAATGCCAATACTTATGGTGGCGCTGACTTAAACATGTCACGCATTGTGCCCGACACCATAAAAAGCGCACTTGAAGACAGAGAATTGGTCATCAGAAGTGATGGTACCTTGGAGAGGGACTATATATATGTCAAGGACATTGTGGCAGCATACCTCATCCTGGCGGAAAACATGGATAGAAATGAAATTGCAGGCCAGGCATTCAATTTCGGAACAGGGAAGCCAATAACTGTGCTGGAACTGTTTTCAACTATAATCAGGCTTACTAATAGAAACATCAAGCCGAAAATCCTGAATCAGGCAAAGAACGAAATCAAAAAACAATACCTTTCAGCAGAAAAAGCGAAACAGCTTCTGCACTGGCAGCCTACCTATTCCCTAGAAGAAGGGCTGAAAGAGACCATCGAATGGTATAAAAATAACTGATTACCAAATCTTCCAAGGAGCTTTGCCAGTATCCCACAAACCAACTAATTCTTGAGAATCCTTTAAGGTATTCATCGCATTCCAGAATCCATCATGCTTGAATGAAGCAATCTGTTTCTTTTCAGCAAGCTTCCTTAGTACATCAGTCTCAAGATCCAATCCTTTTCCTAAGTGCTCAAAAATCTTTCGGCTCATGCAGAAGAATCCCCCATTGATCCAGTGCTTAAGCTTTGGTTTTTCTTTGAAATCAATAACTAGATCATCCTCTATCTGCAAAACGCCAAAGTTTGAGATAAGTGGTGTAGCAGTTAAGGTTACTATCTTCCCCTTTTTCTTATGAAATGCAGTTAAAGCTTTGATATCAACGGTGCTGACATCATCACCATACGCTACATAGAAATCCTCACCCTTGATGCTATCCTTGACAGCCAACAACCGTTCTCCCTTGCTGCTCTCTACGCCGGTATCAATAAATGTGATATCCCATTTTTCAGGATGCTCTATAAAATATTCTTTTATCTTCTTCCCCCGAAAACCGATGCATACAATAAATGAGGTAACGCCAAAGCAGGAATAATATTTCATCACATGCCAAAGGATGGGTTTTCCCCCTATTAAGAACATCGGTTTGGGCATATTTTCAGTATAGGGGTGCATCCGTTCGCCCTTCCCACCAGCTAGTATTACGCATTCCATAATTCCCTTGCTATGGCCTGAGCCACCAGCTTATTTCCCCTTTTGCTGTAATGGCCGCCATACTTGTTGTCATCTGAATACAGCTCATCCAAATCCTTTCGATTAATTAAATCTTTCGTTAGATCGATTGTTTTTAGCTGGGATGATATCTTTTGTAAAAAAGAGGCATAATACCAATCCTTCTTCTCCCGTATGAACAAAACATCATCCTTCTGAGGCATCATCAGGAAGACAGGCCTGAATTTATGGCGGGACGCATACGTACAGAACTCACGGACCAATGCTTCCATGAGCTTAACTGCGTCAGTGGTATGATAGAGCTTATAGCGAAGCTTCAGATTAACTTTCATGATAACTTTCATTGGGGGCTTGTAGACCTCCTGTTTGTTGTGCTTTGACAACATGTCCTTTGCAACAAGGAACAACAACGGGATGTTTCTGCTTGCATCGGCAAGTATTGATAAGAAGTACGGGAATTCCAGCATCTCTTGTCTGAACTTTGATTTATAAAAATAATCCCTCCTTTTTATGTCAGCCAGATATTTTTCATAATGCAGTAGCTTATCTTCATTGTCTATAACATTCCTCTCCAGACGCAGCCTTCCCTGTCGCAGCACAAACCGTGGCTTGAAACCAAAGGTATTCCCAAACTCATTGTAATGTTTCCAGACATCAAGAATCCTTACGATGGTTGAGGGTACGACTCCCATAATCACCATCTTTGTTTTGTTTTGGGGATACTCCCTCTTAAGCCGCAGCAGAGACTGATCCAAGCCATAGTTACCGACCGCAAAATTAAGAACATTTGATTTCGTTATCTCAGAAAGATGCCACTCCCATGTCTCATCATCATTGACCTGCCTGCAGAAAGCAAAGGAATCACCATAACATGATATCTTGGATGGCAGTTTTTCATGCTGGGGATTAGCCCTGGCTCCTTTTTTATTGATATAATAACTGGTGGTACCATACTTCCCCAATTCTGCCTTTTTAGTCAGCGGTTTTCGAACCCATCCCAGTTCAGCATCAAATCCTTGCTTTGCGAATTTAGCAACTGCTTTAGGATCAAGCTTAGGCATCTCATCTAACGGCGTGATAATCCAGGGGAAGTGTTCCCGGAGAGAGTAAACAACTTTGCGGCTTAGTATTTCAAGAGCAACTAAAGCAGCTATTGCTATGATCCCATGGACAACCGAGACCACACTTATCAAACTTATCAGTATCAGGAGTATGATCCCTATCAATAATGCGTTTGATTTTTTCATGTTAATTGCATATACCTATTTTCATAGCTATCGATTGTTTTTTCCCAGCGGAAGACCTTTTTCCCATGTGAAGCTACTTTCCCTTTCGCAACTGAAATAACACCCTCGGCTATGGAAGAAGGATCTCCTGGTCGGGCAAGGATATATCTTCCTGATACCACTTCAGGCAGGCTGGTAGTGTTAGATGCTACTACTGGTTTTCCCATTGCGCATGCCTCTGCTGCGCTGAATCCAAATCCCTCGCTGAGGCTTGGTACAACCACACAATCGCTGGCAGCAATATAGTCCGGAAGTTCCGCATGCTTCACCGGATCCAAAAGCATGACTTGATCCTTGATGCCTAAGTTGTGTATAAGTTTGACCATCAGATTATATCTGCGTTTATATGCCTCATCTTTGCTGACAATCGCCACTAATCTTGAATTTTTTACTATCTTAGAGATATGAGGGACAGCACGCAGAAGACACTCCAACCCTTTGCTGATTCCGGGCCTGCCATAAAAGATATACACAAATGATTCCGAAAGGCCCAGTTTCGAGCGAATCTTCCTTCTGTTCGCATTTCTCGGATTAAATAACTGATAATCAATGCCGTTGTAAATGATCTTTGACTTTATATGGCGCTCAATCAGCTCCCTTTGTGTAGATTTTGAAACTGCAATAACAGCCGAGAAGCCCATGTGTATTATAAGCCACTCAAGGATTTGGTGCAATTTAGCTGAAAAAAATTTCATGCCGCCCATTGATATCCACTTTGATCCAAGGATTTCATGGATGGTAATCACCGAGGGCTTTCTGCATATACGCGAGGCAATTTTCGCAGGCAGTGCGCCATTGTAAGTCGTGGTGTGGACTATATCAGCCTGCCGTGCTAACCTGACAACCAAAGGAATAGCGAGGAAACTGAACCAATACCTGTTGTGGAAACAATTAATCCTATGTATTCTTACACCATTGAGTTTCTCAAATGGCTTAGAACCTTTCAATTGATGCGTAACTACTTCAACTATATGCCCTTTACGGACCAGGCCCTCGCACAACTGCTTAAACACGACCTCTACCCCCCCGATATGAGGATGATAGTTTTCCAGAACAAAAAGTATGTTCATTTTTTCAGGGCGAGTTTCCTCACCAGGTCTTCAAGCTTCTTCTGGCCCTTGCGTATCAGGACATAATTATAGAAACTGATGCCTATGAGAAAGATGAAGCCAAGTATTATGAGGAAATCCAACGTCCTGCTTATATTGAGAAGATCTGAGGCTATAAAGTCAAGCACATTCGGGAACACGACTAATATAATGAATCCAACCCACGCAACTATCCAGAATATGCCTTCCTTGGAAGTAAATTCCTTTCGCTTGCCATGCAGGAATGTAATGTATAACATGGCCAGTCCGAACAACACTCCCACAATTTGAATTCCCAAAATCATTTTGCATCACCTTCGAAGCTTCCACCAAACCATGTTCATGGCAATCTTGATGCCATCCATAACCGTAGTTCCCTTATACCTGTCTTTGTATACGGTCTTAATGGGCACTTCTACGTACCTTAGTTTGTATCTGCCTGCATTGGATATCATCTCAGACTCCATGCTATAGTCAGGAGAGTGCCATCGTATCTTTCGATAGGAGGCGCTGCTGAAAGCCCTGAATCCGCATTGGGTGTCATGGAGCTTGATACCATACAGTAAAAAGGTGAGGTGATTAATAAATGTGTTCCCCACCTTGAAGATAAAGGGCATATTCTGGTCCAATTTCCGGTAGCCGAAAACTATATCCACATTTTTCATCTTTTCAAGAAACTGAGATATATCCTGCGGATTATGCTGAGCATCTGCATCCATCACAACCAGTACAACAGCTCCATTCTTGACTGCGTAATCACACCCTGTTTTGAGTGCAGCCCCCTTACCTAAATTAACTGCGTGAGAAAGCACAATCGCTTTATTCTTTGCGGCAATCACTTTTGTCTTATCAGTGCTGCCATCATCAACCACAACCACATTTTTGTACAATCTCTTTGTAGAAGCAACAACACTGCCTATCGTTTTCTGTTCATTTCGTGCAGGAATCACTACCCATACGTTCATGATACATCAACAAGTTTGATCCTGAAATGAAGTGTTTTGTTCCCCAGCGGGTGGCTCGTATCTGTGCCATAAGCTTTCTCAGGTGGAATCTCGACAACCTTAGAATCACCTGCAGACATACCTAAAAGTGCCTGGTCAAATCCAGGAATGACTTCTTCCATGCCCACAGTAAACCTGAGCGGTTCAGTTTCCACACTCTCAAGTAATGTTCCTGAGGACACATTCTGGCTTTCCCACCCAATGATAGAGCTGTCAAAGATACTTCCATCATCCAACCATCCTATATAATCGACTGCAACAGAACTGCCTGCTTTAACCACATCAGTCAGTATCATACTACCTTCTTCAAAGGAGACCTTCCATACAATGACCCTTTCACCAGTAATGGTGGTACGGTCACTTAAGACAGTGTAATGCGTAAGGCCAACCCCATCATAAAAGAACAGCCGTACAAACATACTATCAGCAAGCTGAGGATCTACCAATACCGAAGTATATCCATTTCCGTTGGGGATAAGCAGGACCGATACTTCAATCTGAGCATCAGTGAACTCTTTTTCGACAAGATCATTATTCTTCACATATACCAATGACGCAGGAGTCACTGCTCCTTGCTGGGTTTGGACCTGAGCATCATAATTCGTTAAATTCACGATTGCCCCATTTCCGCATTGGACTTTTGATCCTGAAACTGCACAATTTCCCACTCCTGATCTGAATGAAGGCCAGGGAGCTATCCACTGGTCTGCACTGGTGCTTTGTATTTCAAAATAGTATGCATCTGATACTGCCGGAGATAAGTTGAACTGGTCTTGGAGGATAGCATATCCTTCGTTATAGCTTGTCCCCCTGACACTCTGCCACATCTTAGCCCTCCTAAAATCCCATGAGCCGAAATGTGCCCAGACACCTCCTTTGCCGACCATATCCTCTGAAGTGATATAATATTGGTCAAGAAGATCTTCACAATGGGTTACCTCGATAACGCTTGCTATTTGTTCATCGGTAAGATTATTCTTTCTGAGGATCTTTTCTGCTGCATCTCTATCAACTACAACAATCTCATTCAAGATATCGATAGCTCGTATCGTATCTCCGTCTATAAATGATTCAATCCGGTGCGGAGCCTGCTCCTGTCCGCAGTTCAGCATGCGAAGAAGGCCTACATTGACTTTTTCTTCAGATGTCAACAGGCTCTTTCCGACCCAATGAATTCTTTCTCCTTGATCACCGCCATCAAAGGTGACTCTTCGTTGCGCATGGGCAACAAACCAATGCCCATAATCCCACCACGATGTTATGATGCCATCAGCAGTATCCTCTTTAATGTCTATCAAACTCTGATACCACGCATCAGTCATGTTAGGGATTTCAGTAGTAGCGATGGATTTAGCTTGGGAGATAGGTGTAATAAGCAAAAGACCGAGAAGCAAAAACACCACTCCCCTAGATATATTTAGATTGATATGAAGTTCCTTTGTTATCAGATCACTTATGTAGCGGTAACCAATACCAATGGCTATGCCAAATGCTATGGCGAACGCAGGGACCATCAGTATAGAAAACCTAATTCCCTTAGTGAAGGAATATATGGTCGCAATGAACCACAACGTAAGCAGCAATGATAGCTTAATATCAATATCCTTTTCCTCCCTTAGCATAATTATTTTTACAATTCCTGCAATGATGGGCAGGACTAATATTAATAAGAACACCCGATAATCATTTAGGGAATCCTTGAGGCTTATCATAATCAGATAGTATAACGCAGATATGCCAAGGTAAACTTTATTCACCAAGTTTGGATTCTTTCTGTTGAAGAGCAAAAGAATCAATCCAATGGTCCCGATCCAGAATAAAGGGCTGCCTCCCATTTGGCTGATAATATTTGGAACTGATGCAGTGTTAAATTCCGCAACTGTGGTGATAACGTTCGGCCACAGTGTGTCGACTGCTACCTCCCTTAATTTTACAAAAGCAAACAATTTTGAAAATACTGAGGTAAAAGTATACCTACCAGTAAACAAAGTGACAAAAATCCCCGTAAATACCATATAGGTGATCACATTAATCAGTGGATTCCTAGCTGCTCCCTTGATGACAAATGTCAAAGGATTACTTTTAAAATTCTTGAAATTGGTTATCAATAGCAACACAAGATATGCAACTACGGAACCCAGTATACAAATGAACACATACCCCCATCCAGAAGCCCAGGCATAGCTGAAGAATCCAGTGATAAGACCAGCTAAAGCACTTAGTATCAGCTGCTTCTTCACATTCTCTGTTTCAAATGCCTCCAGGAAAAGCCAGGTAATGAGCAAAGGCAGCAGAATATTATAAGGATCTGTATCTGAGAATCCCGCAGGAGTCCTTCCCAGCAATGGTCCATTGATAGCCACAATCATTCCTGCAAACAGCCCACCTACCATACCGCCAAACCGTCTGGCAATGAAGAATGCAGGGATGACTGAGAGAGTGATTAATATCACAGGCATTATGTAAGTTGCCCTGAGAAGAGTGTAATTGCTATTGAAGAAATGTATAAATTTATAATAATAGGCGATAAGGATAGGGTGGAGCTGTGGTGTTGCTTCCTTGTCAAGCCTGCCATCACGCAGCGAATACACTGAAGTGCCATTTACAATCTTATCTCCCAGGTGTCCGTACTGCACATAATTCCGCGCTTCACCATACCAAAGTTCTGGATCTATTCCTATAAGATAGGTCTGGTCATTCTCATCCTTGAACTGGCTTTTGAAATATTGTGATGTTGACTTAATCTGCTGTTCTATCTGAGCTTTCTGGGCTTTGAGTGCATTTTGAAACTCATCCTCAACCAATGCATCAATGTTTGCATCAGGCAGATTTGGGTATTTCTGGTATAAATTTGATGTAATCTGGGATTTGATGGTGCTATATACTGTATCCCGAGCCCATGCATCAGTTATGGGCAATTCATCAGGGTACATCCTAAAATGGACGCTGAAGCCCATCGGTACCAGTAAAGCAAGGATAATCAGGATAGGAGTAGCATAAGCCTTGAGAAAAGCCCCTACATCACTAAACGAGTCTTTGATTTTGCCTATAGGGATTTGTACACTATCATCTGCCTTAGCCACTAAGGGTCCCTTTGATTTCTCTGGTGCATCGGTGCCAGCCACATCTGATTTTACCTTACTTTCAGCGTGATGCGTCTCATGTTTAGATGGCTTCCGTTTAAAGAAATTCTTGATTTTGCTTATATCGATCTTTATATCGTCATCTCCCATTAAACCACCTGTCAGTTAGGAAAAGCGGGTATCTTAAAAAGCTTTCGCTAAATACTTAATGAAGTAAAGCAGGCGGGGCTCGCCGATCACAAGCCTTGCAAAGAACCGAGTCAAAGAATCCCGGTCACATTCTTCGAGGAGTCTTTTGTTTCTTTCAGTGTTGAAGATCTGCACCAACCTGCACCAATCTTTTCCATCAAAACTATCAAGCACCTTCCGGATCTTGAGGTGCAGCCATAGCTCTTTCCCTAACCGAGCTTTCCACTCCTTTACATAATCACCACCATTTTCCAAAGCTGTTGCAAGGCAATTGGCTGCAATAAGGCTCTGGATAATGCCTCCTCCAGTAGTTGCCTTAACCTGGGTTGCAGCATCTCCAACCAAGTAGGTATTATCTGCTCTGGTCTGCACTTGGGGGTTATACATAGGGATAAGGCCACCTTGCATCCCTACTATATTCTTCTTGTCAATTCCCCTCATTTTAAGAAACCTGTCGAAATGACCCTTAACTGATCCATAGGAACCGACACCAATCCTTACTATTTCTTCATTCTCAGGCACAATCCATGCAAATGTTCCTATGAACGGAAAGAAATCTACACAATTATCATTCTTCAGCTTCAAAGTAGCTTGAATCCCTGACATGAACTTTCGTTGCCCAAACAGCCCAGATGAGCGAGCGACCTGACTCATAGGACCATCAGCTCCTATCAAGATGTCCTTTTTTATCTTTAATATATTATCGTCATTCTTGAACACAAGTTTTGATCCTTCAAAACCCATGAAGCGGTGTTTCAGGAAAATTTTTGCTCCTTGTCCCTCGGCTTTCTCCGCAATGAGCTGATCAAGACCCTTTCTATCCAGTATAGGATTAGGATGCTTAAGTCGCAATGCAACATAATCTTCGCCATTAGAAAAAATCCTTACTTTAGTAATTTTGTTGATAATCAGCTTATTGATATTAAATGGCTGTACCGAATGGATGGTTTCAGTCACTATACCCGTGCATTGGACAGGATCCCCGACTTCAGCGCCATCCTCATAAACAGAAACATCCCTTCCTGCCTTGGCAAGCAGATACGCGCTATACCCTCCTGCTGGTCCTGCACCGATAATATGGATCATACCATACTGACAACCACATTTTTTTATAATTCTTTTGTATGCAGATTAGTAACCATTATAGAATAGTAAAAAAGGAAACATTTAAAAACAAATTATCACTTCTATCATATACATTATAAAAATGATGTTGGGGGAGATATAATGAAAAAGCTAATTGGAATAACCTTGATTGCATCATTGCTTGCTATCTTTTCAGTCTACGCAGCCGGCGACATTATTACTGGTCCTATAAACATCGAGTCTAATATCCTAAGCGGAGATTTCTTTCAAACTTGCAATGATCCTGGTTGGGGATACCCAAACGGAGCATACACCAACAGCCACAATACCATTACCGTTAACATATATGCCTCTCATGCAGTCTCTAATACTAATCTAATCTTATATGGTGAGTTTGATTCTGAACAGTATCCAGGAAACCATCCCGAGGAATTGACCGCCATTATGAACGGCGTTTCAAGGACATTCAACGAACCGTCAAACCTTGTTGGATGGAATGAATTCTCTGTGGGACCCTTTAACCTCAATGCAGGAAATAACCAGATAACGCTCAGAGGAAAATACTGGCATGATTACCAGCAATGTCCTGCAAGTAGCTATAGTGGAAGCATTCATTTTAGTTCTACTGGTTATATCAGGCTTCCAGAACCACCAAATACGGCCCCTTCAATTGAAGGTGTTCCAGACCAGTTTACCCCTGAAGATACTACCCCTCCCTGGCAGATCGACTTATTTCCCTATGCTTCAGATAATGAACAATCTGATACCCAGCTTTCCTTTTCAATAATTTCTCAGACAAACTCAGCTCTTATCTATTGCATCGTCTCTTCTGACAGGTATATCACGTGCGGAAAACCTGCGGCGAACCAGAATGGTTATTCAGATATCACTGTAAAGGTAAGTGACGGGCAGCTTACGGATACCGATAATTTTAGAGTAACAGTTGGTCCAGTCAATGACCCGCCGATTGCCTCCTTTTCCTACACTCCCTTAAATCCTTCTGCAGGAACTTACATCACCTTTGATGGCTCTGCTTCAAAGGATCCAGATAGCACTATAGTAAGCTATGGCTGGAATTTTGGTGATGGCAATACTAATTCAGGGATTATTGTTTCCCATACATACTCACTGCCTGGCTATTATACTGCTACCTTGACAGTCAGCGATGGAAGTCTTATAGGAACCTATTCAAAACTGATCTATATACAGTCAACAGAATGCTCTGATGGCACCGATAATGATGCTGATACTTTTATAGACGTAGCAGATCCAGGTTGCCATAGCGACGGAAATCCAAGCAATCCTGCAAGCTATGTTCCTTCCGATGATGATGAATTTGATACAGGTATAGCCTGCTTTGCAGATTCTGATTGTGGAAGCACAACAATCACCAACCAATGTTCATCTCTTGACTATCAGACTATTACCACAAAACCAACTTGTAAAAATCAAGGCACATTGAATAGCTTTTGTAAAGATGAAAAAACAGTTGCTGCTCAAAGCTGCCAGTATGTGTGCGATGATTCCTTAGGTTGCGATTACACTGAATGCTCAGATGGCAAGGATAATGATTATGACGGGCTCATTGATTATCCCAATGATCCTGCTTGTTACAGTTACCTTGATGACAGCGAAAAAGGAGTCATTGTCTGCTCATTTGATGCGCAGTGTGGCATGCCTTCTACTACTGCTATGTGTGGAACTGATGAATATGTGGTTGCAACCAGTACCCCTACCTGTTTCAATCCAGGGGGAGAATTAAGCTATTGCGACGATGTAGTGCAAGTCAATAAGACTGATTGCAGCTACATCTGCGATGATTCCTTAGGTTGCGATTACACACAATGTTCAGACAGCATCGACAACGATGGAGATGGAGATATAGACTATCCAGCTGACCTGGGATGCGATGATTATCTTGATGATGACGAAAGTGACGAAACTTTCCAATGCAGTGATGGATTGGACAATGATGATGATGGCCAGATAGATTATCCAGCAGACACTGGCTGCATAGATGTACAGGATGATGACGAATCAAATTTCTTTGATCTCTATATCGATGGCGGTTACCTGCCTCATGGGACATTGTATGACGATGAGACAGCCGAAATCAGATTTAAGACCCACCACATCCCTGGAGGAGATATTCCTGTTTCAGTTAATATTACTATAGACGGAAACCTGATAGGTATTAGTACTTTGCCCTACGATCAGCTCACCAAAGATTGGGGAATAAACCTCGGGCACCCATTAAGTGCTGGAACCCATGAACTAAAGATTTTCACCGACAATGATAATAAGTATAATGAATCCAACGAAATAAACAATCTCTTTGTGTTCTTGTTCACGGTGCAACATCGGGTATTGACTCAATGTCAGGATGGAATCGACAATGATGGCGATGGATTAGTCGATCAGGAAGACCCTGGTTGTAACGATGACCTAGACGATACTGAAGACAACGGCAATATAGAGATAGTTCGCGTGGATACCTATCCAGGACACGCTCCTTGGATACAAGACCTCACCGAGGGACAAATTGTAGAGGTACCCTCTGATTCATTTGATCTATTGAATGATGTTTATGTAGAAAACCAATTTATGGTTACCCCGCTTGAGATCCAGGTTAATATTAGCATATCCTCTCTTGGATTAAGTAGGGATGGCGAAACCAAAGTGGTGGATCCTCAAGATACCGTTTTGTTTTTTGATGATATTGGAGGAATACCGGCACTAGAACCGGGAGTATACCCTGTTATTATCATGGCTTCCGTGTGGTATGATGGGCAGCTGTTAGTTGATTCCTTCACCTTTAAGATAGAAGTCCCTGAACTACCAATTCCTCAATGCTCCGATAGTGAAGACAACGATGGCGACGGATTAGTGGATCTTGATGATCCCGGATGCAACGATGCGGACGATGACGATGAAAGTAACGGCACTTCACAGTGCCAGGATGGCATAGATAATGATTATGACAGCTACATAGACTATCCGGATGATTTGGGATGCACCAGTCCACAGGACAATGACGAAAGTGACGGACCAATTACCTGCTCTACCGACAATGAATGCGGTTCTGAAGTAGTTCAATCATATTGCAGCGCTGGCAATTTCATCACTGAAACCACAAAACCTGTCTGTTTAAATGCAGGGACCGAACACAGCTATTGCGACAAGGCAGTAGATTCTGAAATTGACTATTGCGACAATATCTGTGATAACTCACTCGGCTGCGATTACACTGAATGCTCTGATGGCGTCGATAACGACGGAGACAACCATATTGACTTTGGGTCTGATCTTGGGTGTGATGATTACTTCGACGACGACGAAAGCGATGGAGATATTGCATGCTCTGCAGATATAGAGTGTGGTACACCGCAATCAGACTCAGTATGTTTGGGTCTTGATTTCCAGACTACAACATACCAGTATGCATGCATAAATGCAGGAACCGAATATAGTTACTGCGCCACGACGGTGAACGTTGCAAACCTGACCTGTCACGCAATCTGTAATACCGTCTTCGGCTGCGATTACACCCAATGCTCAGACGGCATCGATAACGATGGTGACGGATTCACTGATCTGGATGATATCGGATGCGTTAACTCTCGAGACAACGAGGAATTGAATTACTATACAAATCTCTTCGATGTCTTACCGAGAAAAACACTCCAGATAAATAATATTCGATTTAACAGAGAAGTTATCCCGACGGTACGAGCAGGCGACCAGCTGCTCGTAGACCTGCAGTTTACCAACATTGGCAGGCAGGACATTAGCAAGGCAACTATACGGGTTACCGTTCCTGAATTGGGAATTAGCAGACGATTAGGGCCGTTCACCGGACCAGAAACAAAAGAAATGATGTCGAGAGGAGTGCTCATTGATATACCTGATGATGCACTTCCGGGCGAGTACACCGTACGTATGTCTCTCTCAGATATCGATGGTTTGAGACGGATACGCCACCGCGACTTCATCATTGAATAGAAACCACTAGTTAATAGTTAATCATAGTAACTACTGGCGTATGCTAACTAATCGAAAAGTTTATATATAAGTGCCGTATTACACTGGTCAATAACAAAACTAATGTTTAAAAAACATTTTTGGGGGTAGAAAAAATGAATATAAAGAAAATGAGTGTTTTTGTGTTGTTCGTGATTAGCTTGATAGCTGCATCTGCAGTTGCATCAGCTGCCGTGAACGTCGACATAGACTTTGTCAAGGTCAATGGCGATGAGTTTGGTGGAGGAATAAATGTTATCCAGCAAGATAAGGATGACAGCATTGAAATAAGGGTCTCTGCCACTAACAATGGAAACGAAACAGCCGAGAATGTGCAGGTCTCTGCAAGCATCAGAGGAAACGAACGGGACCTCATTGAAGACATTACGGATACCTTTGACATGAAGGCAGGTGTTTCTTATATAAAGAAGCTCACTTTGGATCTACCCCAGAGAATGGATCAAAATACTTACACACTATTTGTTCGAGTTGAAGACAATTCCGGTGTTCTTGCTGAAGATGAGTCAAGCTTCAGGCTTGAGATTGACGGCAAGCAGCACGATGTTGAGATTCGAGACATAATTCTAAGTCCTGAAGAAAATATCAAGGCAGGGAGAGCTTTGCTTGTTACTGCACGCGTAAAGAACTTTGGCGAGCAGGAAGAGGAAGATATCAAAGTTAAGGCAACCATTCCTGAGCTTGGTCTTTCAGCGTCAGATTATATTGATCAGCTAGACCCAGAGGGTGGCGATGATGATTCAACCACAAGCGAGGAGCTGTATTTAAGGATTCCAGACTGCGCAGAAGCAGGTGAATACACCGTTCAGGTCTGTGCTGAGTTTGATGATGGAGACGAAGAGACATGCGAGACCACAAGCATAGAGATTGTAGAAAGTGACTTGTGCCCAGCATTTGTGCCTCCAGCAGACACCGAATCCAAGACAATCATAACAATTGGTCCAGAATCGCAGAGCATTGATGCCGGCGACAGTGCAGCTTACTCAGTTACCATAACAAACCAGGGAACCGAATCTAAGTCATATACTGTTTCAGCAGATGCTGGAAACTGGGCTACAACCACTATAACACCTACGAATGTCATTGTTCTCTCACCAGGAGAATCAAAGACAGTGATGGTTAATGTTGCACCTAACGAAGGCGCATCTGGAGAACAGATTTTCTCTGTAACCATCTCAAGCGGCGACAAGGTACTCAAGCAGGTTCCATTGAAGGCAGATGTTGACAAGGCAAGCAACCTGAGCAGCATCAAGAGGGGCCTCGAGATCGGCTTGGTTATCTTAGTAGTACTGTTGGTTGTGCTTGCATTAATAATCGGTTTCAACAGGCTTAAGGGAAACGAAGAGCCTGCAGAAAAAGAAGAAACCTATTATTAACCATTTTTTCTTTTTTCATTCTCTTTTTGTTTTGATGCACCTATCTACCGAGGGAGGGTATTCATGATTGCAAAAACAGTAGGCTACATCGTTGTTTTATGTATGCTAGTAGCATCAGTCTCAGCCTATTATACTGTTGAGCTGGGGGAATTTTATACTTCTTCCGAGTCTATCACCCGGGATCAGTTTGTGGCCTCTGCAGGCTCATATGAAGCATGTGGTGGGGAACAACGCATTATTCCTCTGTGGATTGTTAACAAGGAAAATGCTAAGCAATTTAGATTTTCATTGGAAGATGCTCCATTTGCCTCCCTTTCAGGGTCAAGCTTCACCTTGCAGCCAGACCAGCAGGGAGTTATTTTCATAATTCTCAATCCATCAGTTGATGCAAGCGGTTCAGCTCCTTTTTATCTTAATGTAAACACGAACGGCAAACAGACATTGCATCACCGCATTGATCTTGTATTGGACCAGTGCTATGGGGTAGCTGTAGATATTGAATCTCCTGAAACCATTCTATGCAGTTGTGAAGAAACCACCTTTCCTGTGAAAATCACCAATACCGGCTCTTCATCTGAATCTTTTAAAGTTGATCTGAATGCCCCGGATTTCGTTTCCATAGATGGAGACACTCAGGCAATTGCTGCCCACAACACTACACAAAATGAGGTCATAGTCACACCATCATGCGATGATCAGGGTTCCTACATCATTAAAGCGATTGCGGAATTAGAGAGAAGCAGCTCAGTACAAGGCCAGGACAGCATACTTATCAAGATTGCTTCTCAGGAAAGCTGCTACAATGCTAAGCTCGATGCACATAATATACATGCACAATACAAAAAGTCATTTCAATCAGTAACCATCAAGAATTCAGGTCTTAAGGAAGCTACGTATTCCCTATCATTGGATGCGCCAGACTGGATAACAGTCGATACTGAATCATTGCGCTTGCTGCCAGGCCAAATCAAGAAGGTAACTCTTGAGATAAACCCTCCCTCTGAAATAGGGGCAGGAGATTACCCAGCCAAGATCACTGCCTCAACAGGCGATGTTGTGTTTGAGGAGGTATTCACCATTGGTCTGAGGCAAGAAACTTCTTTCCTGCAGCAGGTATCAAGTTTTCTTGACTATTATCGATATTACATTTACATTGCGCTGTCATTGGCTTTAGCTGGAATTATACTGTTCCTGCTTAAGAGAACAAAAGGAACAAGAACCGAAAAAAAGAAAAGCGAATCAATGCCTGAGATCAAAAAGAAGCTTCCTCAAAAAAAGAAGATGCCCACAACCTCCAGGTTTTATATTTCCGCAGCAATTCTTATTTTGGGTGCATTTGCAGTTTACGCTATCGTCAGGTATTTTGATGTACTAAAAAGCTTTGCAAAGGACTATCTAGGGTATCTGCTCAGCGGCTTGGGGATTCTAATCATTATCATCATTCTAGGCCTGTTACTGAAGCGAAAGAAAAGCAAGTCCCATCCCAAATCTTTCAAAAAAATAGGGATTATCTTGCTTATGATCGCTGTGCTTGCCGCAGGCGTATATGCACTTTTCTACTTTAAACTTATGGAACCTATTGTAGAATTTGTTATGCTCTACCTTACCTATATACTAGTTGGAGTCGGCATCCTGATAGTTTTGTTTCTAATTTTAATGTTTGGAAAGAAACTGATTGCTTTATTTAGATAAATGGGGACACGGGGATTTGAACCCCGATCAGAGGCTTTCTACAGGGTAATTATCAATCATCGCCGTTAGGCTCATCCCTCCACTTACTGGAGGCCCCTATTCTAGCCAGATTATACTATGTCCCCGCTATCTCTTCCAGGATTGTGAGGCTATTTTTAAATATTATGGAAAACCTAGAAAGATAATCTATCTTTCACTTTTGTTTGTGACTTCTGCACCTTTCCAGCGGCAACCTCTATGACAAATTTTGACCTTCTCTGAGGATTATAAAAGCAGAAAGGCCTCAGTTTTTCTTTGATTTCAATAACTTCTTTGTTCTCGTTCAAAAATAGTACATCAATAGGATAGAATACAAAGAGCATATGCAGCGGAATTAATTGAGGTCTATCAAAGGAAAATATCAATACTCTTTCTTCCCTTCTTTTAGAAAACATCAGTCCCCACGCCTTTGACCATTCTGACTTGCAGTATATCGCTTCAGAAGCGATTTGACATCTCTTGCTTCTGTTATAGATACCCATGCTCTGACACAATCCTCCCAAATATTTAAATATGCTGTTCCTTTCGCATCTGCCATGGAAGTATTAGTTACCGGTGGTGCAGGATTCATTGGCAGCCATATAGTAGATGAACTGCTTAAGAAGAAGCACACAGTCACTGTTCTTGATATAATCAAACAGGAGCAGGCAGGAAATCTTGGCCATTGCCTAGATAAAATAACATACCTGCAGGGAGATATATGCGATTCCAGCCTAGTCCTGAAAGCGTGCAGAAACAAAGACCATATCTTCCACCAAGCCGCAAAAGTAAGCGTTCCCGAGAGTATCTCAAATCCTCAGCTCTATGAACAGGTAAATGTGCAGGGCCACCTGAATATCCTCCAGGCAGCTCGGTCATCATCGGTGAAACGGGTTATATGTGCTTCATCCTGCGCAGTCTATGGCGATCCAATAGAGATTCCCCAAAAAGAGACCACTGCCACGTATCCTAAGTCACCGTACGCTGAATCAAAACTCAAGGCTG
>DATDXC010000036.1:0-6238 GCA_035289425.1 Candidatus Nanoarchaeia archaeon | reverse complement strand
CAGCTGCCCCATCGGTGCTTCAGAGTTCCATCTAAAACAACTGTTCCTTCTGTACTGCTCTTATTAGGAGCTATATATACTTCTCCTGCAGGAAGATTCCCACCGATACCGGGCTCCCTATATTCCCCTGTGTTAGCAATGCTTGTCTTACCTCTGATATCGAGATGCAGCGATGTCCCTGATTTGGTGGTGATATCAATTTCCTTGCCCCAATCAAGAGCGCTCTTCAGCTTCTTGCCGGTTTCCCTTATCCGGGAATAGTCAGTGTCTATAGCAGATACAAATTGAGAGAAAAAAGAAGATCCGACGCTGCCTAAGCTTGGTGTTGAAACAAAGCGATGGTCATGCTGTTGCGCAAATTTCCGGTAGCTTTTTCCCAGAGACCTCAACTTCCCCAAGCGTTGAGACAGAGAGAGGATGATCACACTGCCGTCAGGCAGCTCCTTAAGGCTGTTTATGACCTGATCTGATGCAGACTCTCCCATGAGTTTGGGGGATTGGGCAACAAGATTTACTTTCAGGCCTAATTTTTTTGCAGCATAGTAATAAGACATGCCCATAAGAGGAGCAATTCTCTTTTCAGGATAACCTGTATCAGATACTATCAAGACTTCCTCATTCCCTGCGCCTAGGCATTCCCTGAAAACATGCTTGAAATGTATTGCATTGATCTTAGCGAGAGAAAGCAAGTTTTCTGATGCCAACCACTTTTCTAACATTTGTTAAACCTTGTGTTTGGTATTTATAAAATGTGATGTTTTTGACCAGCGGATGAGGAAATAAGCAGCCAGGCTTATCGCAAGCAGATAGATTGCCTGATCTGACCAGAACCAATTGAGGATGTACTGCTGCTCTGACAACGGCCACAGCATCCTAATGCCGCCTACATAATGCCGTAACATGATATCAGACAAGTAGTGGCTTAGCATGCCGACATTCAAGAGTATCAAAGTCTTAGCGCGGTGATACCTAAAGAGAGGCGCTACCAGAAGCGTTACCAGGAATGTCATGAAGGGGGTATGGAAACTTCCTAAAGTCACATACGGAGGCAGACCCAGATAAAAAAAGATAAGGTAAAGCTTGGACAAGATATCAGGCAGCAATGTTCCTAAAATTACCAGGCTCTTTTTCTCCGTATTAATTATCTCGGCAAAGATAAGTGCGATGACTATATGCGTCAGCCAATCAGGCATTTTCAAAACCCCGCTTCGTCAATTTCCATTCCTTGAAGAAAATCCAGAGAAATATCAAAAAGCCGATGAAAGACAAGAGATAGTACAGGTAAAAATAATCCTGGTTGTGGTAGTCAATGAGTGAAATAGTGCCGTCTTCCCCAAAATACAGATAATAATTTGTCTCTCCCCAGATAGCTGGCTGCACGCTGCCCTGTACCCTGATGGTATGGCCCTGCATAAAAAGGTAGAAATGGTCATCGCTCTGGTTGACAATAGTACCCCAACTTCCCCATTTGTGGCCGCCATACAAGGCGGGATTATCCAGATATAAATCAAGGTATGTGCGTTGGCGAGGATCAGCAATCCTATCAAAATTATCATAGGCTACCAGCCCTATGGTGAGTATTGAGACGACAAGGTATACTGATTTATTCACTTTTTTCGAGAATGCTGCGCAACTTAAAAATATTACCATTAAATTTATATAGGATAGTCTCAATAAATGTCCTGTGGAACTTTCAGCCAGCAAGCCAGAACAATCAGAGCAGATATTTAGTATCATATTCGACAAGGATGAGATTACCTGGCAGACCATTATATATGAGCTGATCAATAAAGGGGAGATAGACCCCTGGGATGTGGATATATCTGTTCTGACAAAAAGATATATTGACATGATAAAACAGCTGAAAGTGCTTGATCTGCGGGTTTCAGGCAAAGTTTTGTTGGCTGCTGCGTTGCTCCTTAAGATAAAATCAAACAGGCTGATGGGTGCTGACCTCGACAACTTGGATAAGCTTTTCTCCCAGACAGAGGAAGAACCTTCTTTATTTGAGGAGCAAGTGCTGAGACAGTCTGAAGAGAAATTTGACCTCATCCCGAAGACCCCCCAGACTCGGAAACGTAAAGTGACAATCTATGATCTGGTGGGAGCCTTGGAAAGGGCTCTTGATGTCAAGAAACGAAGGGTCATGGCATCTATCCCCCCTACAAATGTAGGTATTCCAGTCAAAACAAAGGACATTAGCCAGGTTATCAAGGAAGTGTATGGCAGGATTCGGCTGTTCTTCAGCACAGGTGCAAAAGGCAGGCTTACCTTTTCTCAATTACTCTCAGATGACTCCAAGGAAGGGAAGGTGTACACCTTCATACCCTTGCTCCATCTGACAAATCAAAGAAAGATTGACCTGGAGCAATATCAGCACTTCGGTGACATCGAGATATTGATGCTGGAAAAGGAAATCGAGAAGGAATTGAGATAGCTCTACTTTTTAGCTTAAAATTGGCAAAACTATTTAAATCCAGCTTCATTATCTTCTGTCGGGGGACTAAAACGAAAACCATATTTTTAGTTGGTTTTGTATTTCTTTTATTTGGTACTTTAGTGATTGCTAACCAAGAGCATATCACCGGTTACTATAACTGCAGAAGCTGCACATGGTCAAATCTGCAAAATGTGGAAGATGATGATTGGGATACCTTCGCCGTTTCTTCCACGAACGATTGTGGTATCTGCGTCGATTATGAAATACAAGATCAGCAGTATACACCCTCAACAAATGCTCTGGTAAGCCTCAAGGCATATAGAGCAACCGGTGGATGGGGTTCTACTGCATTATATTGCAGAGACTTTACTGATAATCATCTTGAGATGCTCTGGGAAGTCAGTTCAGAGGGATTTGGACCAGGGGTTATGGATATACCAATCCCCCTCCAGTGCCAAAATGGAAGCCATATCTCCCTGAATTTTGAGGCTGGAAACCAGGAATCAAGATTCTATGAAGCTAACATAAGCTTTGACACACTGCCAGTTTGGCATGATCCATCATGGAGTAACCGAAAACCCATCTACATCCAGGAAAACAGTAATTCAGACCTAACCAATTATGAGTACAACATTTTAATAGACCAGGAACCTGAGATGAATGCTGATTTCTCAGATCTCAGGTTCATTGATGCAGCAGGGAATGTCCTACCATACTGGATTGAAGCAATATCGGGCACACAAGCATCTGTCTGGATTCGGGTAGCCCAGCTTTCAGCAGGATCAAGTTCAGCAGTGTATATGTATTATGGAAATCCCACAGCACAATCAAAAAGCAACAGGCATCAGACTTTTCATGTATACCTTGACTTTGAAGACGCAAACCAGACCCTGCCCTATCCATGGGAAGAGCTTGATCCCAACAGTTACTTTCAATATTCAACTGACGCTGCAGATGGCTTATACTCAGGCTATTCTCCAACCGATTGGGGCCATAGCTCACATATTGTGATCGCAAATCTCTCCAGATTCAATCCTATACCTTTATCTGAGATAGGTGAAATAAAGGTTTCACTGAAAAAGGAAGGCTGCAACACTGCATATTCTGCCCTGAACCTTTACTTGCTTGACCCGAGCAACTACTGCTCTGTCGAGGAGGAAGGATGCCAATTCCAGATCGCATTTGGATTGTGGAACAGCATTGATGGCAGCTGTGAATCAAGGGTCAATAACAATACATATGCCAAAAAGCTTGAGAACGGGCAGGCAGGATCGTGGAGATCATGGACACTCCAATTGGACAATGATAGGGAATTTGTGGATATTTACTATGAGGGGAACAATTATGGAACCATTGGTATCGGGAATTTTTCAGGACTAGGTGCAGCTGCGCTGAGGTTAGAAGGAAACGCCCATGGATCATATGCAGATTCCATAATCATCAGAAACCTGGTTCATCCAGAACCAACAAGCACATTGGGAGCAGTTGAGATATACCCAACCCAAAACACCACCAAAGAATACTATACCAAAGATGAGATTGATGCATTATTACAGGATTATGTAACCCAAAATGAATTCCAAAGTGCACTGCAGGCACTGTCAAATAACATCCTATTGCTCATTCAGGGAATACAAGACAGGTTAGACCAAATCGGCACCTATCTTCAAAGCCTGCCAAGAGGCTTAAGGCAGCAGATGATATGCTCTTACATGAGATCAGAACAGATAACCGATTACACGGATCTTGGCCTACAATGCAGAATCCAGAACGGCTGGTGTACTTGCAGACCTTCCCAATGTACAGGAAATAATTGCATTGCCCTAGCTGAGGACCAGTTAGCACCAGTCATCAATCTTCAAAAAGGCTGGAATCTATTCGGCTATGGTGAATGGCAACCCTATTATTGGTTTGATGGTACAATATCTGATGGACAATCCGTAAAGACTATCCAGGCAGCAGAGCAGGATGGCTGGATTCAGGGAACTATTTACTACTTTGATGCTGGGTTCTATAAGCTTGTCCCTGGTGACGATGACTTCCTACAGAAGGATCATGGCTATTGGATCTATGCAAGCAAGGACAATCTAACCTTATCGCTACAGTAATTCTAAACGTTTCTGTCCCAAGTGAAGGTTAGCAGCATGAGGTCAAACCTAATTAAGTAAACTAGTGAACCGACAAGAGGGATGCCTCATCCGGAGAATGTCGGTTGTGGAATTACACAATTTAAGGTTTGAAGCTGCTAACCCGAGAGAAGCGAGGTTTGGGACAGAACCATTCTAACCACAATATTTTTAAATAACGCTCCCACCACATTGTATTATGACCGGACGCATTGCGCTTATCGCGGGAAGGGCAAATCCTGAACTGGCTAAAGAAATAAGCACCCATCTAAACGTACCGTTAACCCCCATAGAGATCAAACGGTTCAATGATGGTGAAATCTATGTTCACATTGAAAAAAGCGTGCGGGGTGCCATTGTATTCATATTGCAGCCTACCAGCCAGCCAGTCAATGACCATCTCATGGAGCTGCTCCTGATCGTAGATGCTTGCAAACGAGCTTCTGCAAAAGAGATTAATGCGATCATACCATACTATGGCTATTCCAGGCAGGATAGGAAAACAATTCCCCGCGAACCGATTAGCGCAAAGCTGGTAGCTAACCTGATCGAAGCTGCAGGTGTGCATCGGGTTGTCACCTTCAATCTTCATGTAGACCAAATCCAGGGTTTCTTTAACATCCCAGTTGACAATTTGGAATCGTTGCCTCTTATCGCAAACTACCTTAATGATAAGCAGATAAAAGATTGTGTAGTAGTTTCTCCTGATGTGGGCGGTGCAAAGCGGGCTCGCCGGTTGGCAAAGCTTCTTAACACCCAGATCGCAATCATAGACAAGCGAAGGCCAAAACATGGGCTCGCTGAAATATTGCATGTCATCGGAACAGTCAAGGGAAAGAATATCATCCTCGTTGATGACATAATAGATACAGCTGGCACCATCTCAGGAGCGGCAAAAGCGCTGGTGGAAAAAGGAGCAAAAGATGTCTACATTACTGCAACTCATGGTATATTTACCGGCAATGCAACCAAATTGCTGCAGGACAAATCCATCAAGGAAGTCATAATCACCAATACTATCCAGCTTCCGGAAGAAAAGAAATTCCACCATCTCAAGATCATATCTATCGGAAAAGTGCTTGCAGAATCCATAAACAGGATTTATGAAGGTGAGCCAATGGGTGTTATTTTCGATGGATTGTATAAGAAAATAGAGGATCACCAATGAACAACGAAGAAGCACAGGAAAAATATGTTGAATTGCAGATGCTTGACGCTCAGATAAAAGAGCTCCAGAGCCAGGCTGAGGCGTTTGAATCAAAGACGCGGGAAGTCGCACAGTCACTGATGGCTCTTGACGAACTTAAAGAAGCATCGCTTGGTTCTCAGCTTTTAGCTCCTATCAGCCCAGGCATCTTTGTGAAGGCTGAGCTTAAGGATAACAGTGAATTTCTCATGAACGTGGGCTCAGGGATTGTGGTAAACAAGGATCTCGCAGGCGTAAAAAGACTTCTGACTGAGCAGCTGGTCAAAGTTGACAGGCTCAAGGAACAGGTTGCTGACCAGGTCAACAAGCTCGCTGCCAAGGCTATTCCGCTCCAGCAGGAGCTCAACACATTCATCGAAACCCAGAAAGATGTTTAAATTCTTAAAAGAAAAGCTAAAACAAGGCATAGCTCGCTTCTCCAAGAAAGTGGAAGAAGAAGGCGAAGTTATTGAGAAGCCTATTGAA
>DATDXC010000035.1:0-4783 GCA_035289425.1 Candidatus Nanoarchaeia archaeon | reverse complement strand
CTCAATATATTCGAATGTAACTTCTGCGGTGCAAAGTGGCAAAGAATACAACCCCTTATGCGGGAAGATGGTACGATGACACATCTTCCCCAGAAGCTCAAAAGACTGCTAAGGAAAAAAAGTAACTTTTCAATAACGCCCTATCAGAGAAACCTTTATATACTAAGTGAGTTCATGCATTCTTCAAAGGCTTAAAACCTAATAAAACGGAGGTGGGAATATGCCGGAAGAACTTTCATTCTACGACGTAAAAGGAAAAAAGAAGTTTAAGTCCAGTGAGTATAAGGTCGTCACCAAGAAGGGCAGAAGATTTGCTGTTGCAAAGGCCCCTACAGGAATAGACGCTTATAGGATTCTTGGAAAAGCATAAGCTTTTCTTTTTTTTATTCATAAGATTTATATATTTGCCTTATTCATATCCTTAGCGGGGGTTGTTATGTGGAATAAATGCGAGAGCTGCGGACAGCAGATCACGTCTGCTGAAAATTGCAGGTTAAGCACCAATGACGGGAAAACCATACACACCTATTGCGTTTCTTGCTATGCCAAAAAGCGGGAAACACAAAAAGTTGTTATTTAGTTGTCTCTCATTAGTGAATAAAAGCGAAAGATTTATATATAAGCTTATCCCTGGATAGATAAAAAAAGAGCGGATAGGCCTTTCTGCTGGTGTTTTACCTAGGGGGTCTTATCTAAAATGGGGGTGTGTTGTTAGGGAAGTGAATTAGATGACAAAGGCTTTAACCTATAAAAAAATTGTAGACACTGTCGGAGAAGTGGCCGGAGATCCTGCTATAAAGATAGTTGATTTTCTAAAGGATAAAAAAAATATTTCTGAGTTCATCATAGCTGACAAGACCAAGCTGGATATGCAGACTACGAGAAGTGTATTGTACAGGCTGCATGGCCATAATGTCGCTTCCTACATCCGGAAGAAGGACCGGAAGAAGGGATGGTATATCAGCTACTGGACCTTCAACAAGCATGGTGTGAACGACCTTATCCATAAGTTGAAGAAACAGAAACTGGATAAGCTTAAAGAGCGTCTTGAGAAAGAGGAGACTAATCTGGGCAATTTCTATATCTGCACTAAAGCATGCGCACGCCTTAACTTTGATCAGGCAACTGAATTTGAGTTCAAGTGCCCTGAATGCGGCGAGTTATTGAACCAGCAGGACAATGTCAAGACAATCGAGAACATCAAAGAGAAGATAAAAGAGATTGAGAAGGCTGCAAGCTAATTCATTCTAGGCAGTATCTTGTAGGCGAAGAATGCAGCTGCTGCTATCATAATCCAGAAGGTTAGTGCGGTAATCTTCCCCATAGCAAAGGCAATGCTTGCTGTTATCGCAATTATCATTACTGCCAGGGCAATTGGCTTCTTCATATATCTGATTGATTTCAGTTCTATTAACTTATTTGTTAACTACTACATAGTAACTAATAAAGAAAGGTTTAAATAAGGAGTAAGATTCCTCAATAGGAAAGCTTTAAAAAAAGAGAGTTATTTTAATATTATATATAAAATATATAAATGGTGAACTAACATGACTGGAGAATTACGCCTAATGTTTAATCGGTGGTTTACACAATGAGACCATTAAGCGATAGTGCATACCAAGCTAAAGTTATAGAACTTGGACGTAAATTAGTTGCAACTTCTGTTATCCCTGAATTAAAAAATGATCCTTATTTTAGGCAAGGATATGCCCGAAATTTGATTAGAACCGGTGACCACCTTTGGGAGTGGAGGCAGAGGACCGATACATTCCACCCAGAACATCATCTATTTGTTGGACATGCTATGTTATATTCTGGATATATTGTATTTGGAGCTGATTTTGATAGTATAGCAGTTGCAAACATTGGGGTTCCTTTGAAGCCAGATCAGGTTGGGCACAAGCAACCAGAATTGAGAACTGTTAATTTTGGCACTGAGCGGCGCGCATTTGGTGACTTATTTGAGTTATATGCTGAGGGAATGGATATGCGTGGTTCGTATAGAGCCTATGAGGAGCTGAGGGATAAGGCATCCTTACGGGAACAGGTAGACATAATTGAACGGCATGTTGAGAAAATTCCAACTATTTCTGGAAATCAGCAAGGTTTAGAAGATGTTATGTTCAGAATGGCGTTAGCAACCGCAGATTCTGGTTCTGGGCTACAAAAATTTCCTGATGAAGTCGTTCGCCATGTTTATCTATTAGGCGCTTTGATAAAACGAATACACGCCACAGAACAATTGCACCAGAGGGGCATAGACATTCAACCTCAATCTAATGGGCATACTCCCAGAAAGGGATCCAGAAAAAAATCTAGATAAGGTTTACAATAGTATAAGCTCAAATGGATTACGAAATAACTGGCAATTACTTGGTGTATACCGTACCCTTACCTGATCAAGGTTTGGTTGCGAGGATTTTAAGAAATCCCTCTTTTTCTATGGGAGTTAGGCATGCGTTGACTGTGGGTGATGGTTTTATTTTATCTGCAATTAATGGAAATGCGGTTAAATCCGTTGAGAGGTGGTATGCTGATATCTTTCAAGCAATTCAGGAGTATGATGCTATTTTTGTTTCGCCATCAACTGGCGCTATACCTCGGGTCGAAGGGATGGTAATCTGCGATCCCAATTTTAGAGAGAATGTTGGTGAAGTCTTGGATGGCCATGTACGTCATGAAGGGGATTTAAGTGGTATGGCAGCTATTCTCCGAGGTTCCGAAGGAATAGGGATTTCACCTTTGGTACGAGCAAAAAGAGAGCAACGAAGAGCACAATTCTCAATTCATAAGTGAGTCAATATCTTAATCTCATCATCCACCAACAAAGAATGCTCTGCTTGAGAGACAAGCCCATTCTGCCTTTCAACCAAGGGCGGATGTGAGTGAAGGATTTCTAATTGTTTCAGCTGATTGAGGGCAAAGCCAACCTGGGCTGTGGAAAACTTCTTGGTCAACCATCTGGTTGTGAATGGCAGGCCTTCAAACCTCTCAATCTCTTGTTGTATGTTCCTGACAAAACCAACCCTTGTTGATTTCCTGCCGATGAGCTGGAAGACACTGGCATCGCCTTTCTCCTGGATCAGGCCTATTCCATCAGTTGCAAAAGGCTCGATTGCTATTACGCCTTTCTCAAGGACCTCAGGGCCTTTAGTGTCAAAGTTAGGTATGGTTGGAGAGCAATGGACATTGTATTGGTCCAGGCCATGGCCTGATAGGTTTCTGACGGGTTGGAATCCGGCGCTGGTAATAGTCTGTTCGATTGCCCTGCCAATCTCAGAAATTTTGACACCAACCCCCACCTTCTCTATTGCAGCTTTAAGGGCTTCTTGAGAGGCTTTGACAAGGTCGGAATGCTCTCCTGATAAGTCTACGGTAACTGCAGTATCACCGATATACCCATCCACATGAACGCCTATATCCAGGCTGACCAACTGGTCTTGAAAGATTGCTTCATCGTCATCTTCCGGACAGTAATGCGCTGCAATCTCATTCATGGATATCTGGGCAGGGAATGCAGGTTTGGCGTCAAATGCAGCGATCTTCTCCTCCACTTTATTGCAGACATCGAGAACTTTGGAACCTTTTCGGATCAAATCTTTTCCATAAGACAATACTTCAGCTGCAATTTTCCCTGCTTTAAGGTAATTTTCCCTTACTTCAGCATTCATGCATATGCAGCGACTTGACAGCTTATTTAAAGCTTTTGAATCAGTTTATGCAGGCTGCTCAGAGTATTCTGGACATAAGGTTTATAAATAGAATATGCTTTGCCACTCCAATAACGTATAAGAGAATTAAGTTTCTCTTATGTTAGGAGGAAATAATATGAAAGATTTTGGTGGCGGCGGTTTTAGAGGTGGCGGCGACAGGCATGAAGGCGGCGGTTTTAGAGGCGGCAGCGGTGGCGGATTTAGAGATAATTTTGCAAATCGCGAAATGCATAAAGCAACCTGTTCAGAGTGCGGCCAGGAATGTGAAGTACCATTCAAACCAAAGGAAGACCGACCAGTCTACTGTAAGGAATGCTTCAGAAAACATAAGCCACAAAGGTTTTAATTTTCTAATGCTATCTCCCTGGCAGCATTACTGTCAGGGAACCTTTCTTTTTTAATTTCTAATAGCTTTAGATAGTATTGTTTCTTTTTCTTTGTGATTTCTGGATAGTTCTTGATGGTGATTCTTATGTTTGCTATCCTTCCATTCAATTTTTTTATTGATTCCCGGATAGTTTCATGGATTGGGTACACAAACCGTATTTTTTTATTGTTCTTGAATAGTCTGCAGATGCCTCTGGTAGAGACTAATTTATCTTGGTGGTATGTCTCCTGGATAATCCGGTAGCCTAAGACATCTTTTCCACTTACTTCAATCTTTTGCGAAAAATCTCTCCCGAGATTTTTCTGGTCTTTGGTCAATTCTTTGATTTTAAGCAAGTCTTTCTTCTCAATTATTTCATCAGGGTCTAGGACCAGAATCCAGGGCTTTGTTGCCTTGGATATTGAGAAGTTTCTTGCGGCTGCAAAATCATCCCGCCACCTGGAAGAGAAGATCTTTTTGGTGTATTTCCTTGCTATCTCCTTTGAATTGTCAGAGCTGCTGGTGTCAACAACAATAATCTCATCGACATGATCCCTACAGTTTTTTAGTGTTATAAGGGTTTAAACCCCCACCCTTTAGGGTGCGTTTTCTCAGAAAGATTTTTGTGCGGCTTCGCCGCAGAATAATCTGCGGACGAAGCTGCGCACTCACTATTGGACAAAAATAGCGTGAGCTCTCGTTC
>DATDXC010000034.1:0-10298 GCA_035289425.1 Candidatus Nanoarchaeia archaeon | reverse complement strand
CTCAATATATTCGAATGTAACTTCTGCGGTGCAAAGTGGCAAAGAATACAACCCCTTATGCGGGAAGATGGTACGATGACACATCTTCCCCAGAAGCTCAAAAGACTGCTAAGGAAAAAAAGTAACTTTTCAATAACGCCGGCTCAGAAGGCTTTGTAGAAAATGTAGGTTAGCAGCCTTAAGTCAAACCTAATCCAATCAAATAGCGAACTGACAAGAGGGATGGCTCCTTCGGAGAATGTCAGTTATTGTACTTTAGAATGAGGGGTTTGAAGCTGCTAACCCGAATGATAATGAGACTTTCTACAGAGCCGGTCATAGAACTTCACCACTTTGCCAAAAGATACAATCAGGCAAAAAGGAGATAGGCAGGCTTATTTACGAATAGAAACATATTTATAGTTCTCCCCTCAAGTTTTATAAATGGTATATTTCAGCCAGCTCAAGGATTGCAGGATCCTGGATGCGAAAAATGAGGATATTGGCAAGCTTTCTGACCTCGTGTTCGTTGATGGCAAAGATTACGGCGAGATTACCCACTTTATCTATAAGCATGAAGATAAAACCAAGCGAAAGGTTTCTTGGGGATTTGTTAAAGAGTTTAGGGAACAGAATGGCAGCGCGCATATATCTATTCAGCTCAACTCGGCAATAGATGAGATTACTGCTTTCTTTATGAAAAAAGAGGAAGTCTTGGTTGGGGACATTCTCGATAAGCAGGTCATTGATGTCAATGGCGTAAAAGTAGTTAGAGTAAATGATATCTTGCTGGGAAAGGTTACCGGAAAGTTTGTGATAGTCGCTGTTTGTGTCGGCGCTGCGAGCTTCGCCAGAAGGCTAGGTTTCACCAAAAAGATGCCGAAAAAGGAGCATGTCATTCCTTGGAAGTCTGTTGAGCGCCTTGAACCAACTTTGCACGACATTCACCTTAAGATCCAAAAAAATAAGATAAACGATCTGCATCCAGAAGACATAGCTGACCTTATGGAAGACCTCACCCATACTGAGCAGATTCTCATCTTCAATTCCCTGAATGAGCGTAAAGCTGCAAAGACCCTTCTTAAAGCAGAAGAGAGTATCCAGGATTCCATGCTGAAGAGCTTTAAGCTTAACAAAATCAAGGAGCTTCTTGAAAATATTCCACCTGAGCAGGCTGCGGACATTTTAAGCCTCATGCCAGGGCAACAGGTTGAGCAGCTCCTCACCAGCATGCATAGATCAACTGCACAGAGGATAAAGAGAATCCTTACCTACTTTCCTGAGGCAGTTGGCTCTATTATGAAGACAGAAGTAGTATCCATACCCGATAACTACACCGCACAACAAACCATACTAAAACTGAGGCATTTGCCGAATCACTTAGCGCAAACATACCATATGTATGTTATTGATTCCTCAATGCGCCTCATTGGCTTCCTTTCGGCAAGAGCCCTCCTGATATCCTCGCCTAAAACTAAAATTAAAGATATTATGAAGGAAAATGTGGTCTTTGTTAAGGGCAACGATCCCAAGGAGACTGCAGCTCGCCTTATGGCCCGCTATGACCTTTTTGTTCTGCCGGTAGTTGACAAGAACAATGTGCTGACTGGAATGGTGAAGGCCGATGATATCTTAGATGAGTATATACCCGAACGCCTGCATCGTGAAAAATTTCTTCCATTAAAACTGAGAGACAGGTAAAATGGCCCATCGGATCAGTTGGAAGCGTATACTTTTTGCATTGGCGATTATCGGTCCTGGAATTATAACCTCTGCTGTTGACAATGATGCAGGAGGCATAGCTACCTACACTGTTGCTGGAGCGCATTTTGGATATGGGCTTCTGTGGACGCTGATCCCTATAACAATTCTGCTGATGATGGTGCAGGAGATGGTCGCCCGCATCGGAATAGTTACCGGAAAAGGTCTCGCTGATTTGATAAGGGAAAATTTCGGGATCAAGATGACTTTGGTTATCATGATAGGCCTGGGTATAGCTAATTTTTTCATCACTATGTCTGAATTTGCAGGCATTTCTTCTGCCGCAAGCCTTTGGGGAATTTCCCCATACTTTATGGTGCCTTTCGTAGCGCTCTTTGTTTGGATACTGATTGTTAAGCTAAATTACAAGAAACTGGAAAAGTTTTTCTTGGTGCTGACCTTATTTTATTTTCTCTATATAGTATCTGGCTTTATGGCGCATCCTCAGTGGGGGCAGGTATTTAGTGAGATGGTCATCCCACATATTGAGTTTTCTCCGGCATATTTCTATCTAGTCATTGCGATTATAGGAACCACTATAACCCCTTGGATGCAGTTCTACCTGCAGAGCTCAATTGTGCAAAAAGGTATCCGGATAACTCAATTGAAATATTCCAGGATAGATGTGATTGTAGGTCCTATTGTAACTGTCATGGTCTCATTTTTTATTATGGTATCTAGTGCAGCATTGCTTTTTAGCAGCAACCTGCGTATTGAGAGTGCGGTTGACGCTGCGCGTGCCTTGGAGCCGCTCGGTGCCCATTATGCTTCATTTTTATTCGCTGCAGGATTTTTCGGTGCTGCCTTGTTTGGTGCCTTTATCATACCGATAGCTACTGCATACTATGTGTGTGAGGCTTTTGGGTGGGAATCAGGCCTCAATAAGCATTTCAAAGATGCAAAACATTTCTATGTATTACTATCCTTGATGATATTTGCAGCTGCCGGATTGATCCTGATACCAGGTCTGCATCTGTTCCAGCTGATGCTTTTTTCGCAGTTTATCAATGGTTTACTGCTACCAGTCATCCTGCTGATTATATTGCGGCTGGCTAACAATAAGAAACTGATGGGAGAACACAGGAACACCAAGGTATATAACTTCTTTGCCTACACCGGCTCTGCATTAGTGATTGCAGCAACTGTTGTTCTATTATTTACAACATTCTAGGAATAGATGTATTTAACCTTTATGTTTTGGTAAATTTTTTTGGCCCGCTTCGGCGGTTCTTGTGATCAACACCCCAAAAGCATTGTAGTCGTGGCCAAGAAGCCCGCCGCCAACGGCTTCGAAACCACTGCGAGAACCAAGGAGACGCAGTCTCTTTACGAACGGCCTTGATTGGTGAAGAACATATAAGATACTTTCAAAAACAATAGTATGGGTGCGCATTTCTTTTTCGGCAAGCCATGCCCCAAATTTGTCAGCATCAATATCTAAAGATTGGTCGCCATACATGAAATTTGTAATTCCATCTTCTCCAAATTGATACGTAGAAACTTTATGAATCCTCTCATATCTTGTGGCAAATGCTCTTCCATTGTGCAGCATTGTATCAACTGCATCATACACAATACCCCTAATGCTTTGTGGTACACTAAACTCCTTTCCATACCTGTTGTACTCTCTCAATTCAGACAAGGCAGATTGAATTACTTGACTGATTGCCCTACCCCTTGCTAAAACAACCTTGTTATAATCTCTTGGATCATAGAAAATATCCATATCTGTTGTGCTGGAAGATGTAAATGGGCTGTCATCAATGCCCGCCATAAGGAGGCCTTTTTCTGCTGGTGAAATTGTATGAAGCCCATGAGCAGCAAATTCCAACTCTTGAGCATCCAAATGATCTTGAATGTATGCTAGAGGATCCAATTGTCTTTGAGAGTATGCGTAGGTAACTGCATATTTGCCATCCCTTGTCTGTGTCTGCCGAAGTTGCAAAGCCATGTGATTTCTCTTACATAGAAAATATAATCTGTTTTTAAATCTTCCTATCTATACTCACTATAGAGTGGTATTATCTTGCAAAATTCCTATGAAGGAAAAAACAATTTCACAATATGCTTTGTCTTAAACACTCTCACCTTATTCTGTCTTTCAAGATGGGGGTCATCTGACCATATCTTAGAGTTTTCTATGCTGACAGCAGTTGCCAAGAAAACCACATCATCAGGATCCACTTTTCCAAGAAGCGCATCTGCTTCCTCTATTTTTGGTTTAATTTGTTCTTCTGGAACTAAGGTTATGTGCTGTAATAAGTGATTTAGCAGTTCAGTATATTCTTCTTCACTCATCCCAGACTTTTCAAGAACTAAATCTTTAAACTTTCTTACTTCATGGAAAGACATTTCTGGATAGTGAAATCCCCAACCAGACTCAACAATTATCTTTCTTACTGTAGAATCTTTGATGAGCCCCGCAAGAAGAATATTTGTGTCAATGACAAGAGTCATCTTTTTAGACCAAGTTTTCGTGCAACTGCCCCATCAATCCTGCTTGCTATAGAATCTACGTCCTTTTGAGTTAGCTTACTTTTCGTAGTTAGTTTGTCCATAACATCCAAATCTTCTATTTTCTGCGAAATAGACTTTCTAACCACTTCACTCCATCTAATCTCAGAGCGCTCTTTCATCTTAGTGTGCAAATCTTCTGGTATTGCTAAGGTTATATTTGGCATATCGAATCACCTTATGTGAATAGATGTGATTACACATATTTAAAGCTTTCGATTGATTTTTGTAAAATTTCCTAAAAAGAATAAACCCTTGCAATAGATCATTGAGTGCCTAACTGATTCATTCTGTCGCTGATGCCCACAACTGATTAAAATAATTCAGATGCGACTTTGCGATTTCTTTATTCTGCATCTTTATTGCAGTAGGCTCCTTCGACCACTGGATAAACAAGCAGGTATCCCCATAGATAATTGCGGTGGTTGGATTGACAAACTTGTCGTCTACAAATCGATACTCTAAAAGGCCTCTTTTTTCGAGTCTATCCTTAAACCTGTGAGAAAAAATTGACCGTTGCTTAATCCCTTTTTCTATTCTCTGTGTGTGCCATAACTCAAAATACGACCCAAAAAATTCTTTAAACTGTAGTTGCGCTGCAATGAGGGATATGGGCTTTTTTGTTTTGAGAATCTCCTCAAAAATCATCCGTAACCCTTTCTTGCCAACAAAAATAGTTGCTTCAAGAGTTTTTGCGTCTTTTTTTGTTGTTTGCATCTCACGAATATCACTCAAGAGATCATTTTTAGTTGATCTTAATTCTTCTTCTTTCTCATGAACCAAAACCAATATTGATTCTGGAGATTTTGCTTCAACCCATTTGAGGTTATTCTTCACGATAAATGAAACAACGCCTTTGGAGATCAGCCTGTCCAATGCTTCATACACGTTAGTCCTGTTGATTTGAGTCTCAGAACTTATCTTATTTGCATAACTGCTCCCATTCTTATACAGATGCACGTAAATCTTTATTTCTGACGGGCTAAATCCCAATTTGCTTAAGCTTGCTTCAATCATAAGAATAGAGTATATCCATTCTATTTAAATGTTGTGGTGTAGTACGACAACTATCTTTTATATCCTCTTAGAGGATCTACTCCAGAATGACAGATGCAAACTCTCAGAAAAGAATTGAGAAGCCGATTTTTGTATTTGGCTGCAATAATAGCGGTACCACCATACTCGGGAAAGCACTACAATCTCATAAAGAGATTGATTGCCCTCCTGATGAGGGTCCGCTCAGGCCGGGATGGCCAAAAGAAATGACTCATTTTTTGTGCAGCCATACATTTAGGATATGGGCGCATCCAATCTGGAGAAAAGGGAATGAAACCCTCCCCGGGGATAATCTTGCGTATTATATGTCAGAAGAAGATGTTAGTGATTCATTAAGTCGGAAGATAACTGATTTTTATGGGAGCTATAACCAAAGGATTTGCGACCATTCGCCACAATTCACATTACGGGCACGGGCATTGCAGGAGATTTTTCCAGATGCCTATTTTGTTGCAATCGTAAGGAATGGTTATGCAGTTGCAGAAGGAACACGAAGAAAACGAGAGTTTGATCCTGACCGGCCGCATATGAGCGGATTCCCTACAACGATTGAAGATGCCGCAACGCATTGGTGCAATGCAAACAGGATTATTGAATCATATCAACGGCTGGGCTTATTGAAAAGAGTAACCATAATAACCTACGAGAACTTAGTCCAAAAAACAGATGAGACACTACAAGGGGTGTTGGGTTTTTGTGGACTTAACCCGCAGGGGTTTTCAATCCCTCAATTCGAAAAAGGGCTTAATGATACCCAAATTTCACGGCTTGATCAGTCTGAGATAGCTGCTATAACGAGAATTGCGAACCCAATGCTTGCGCATTTTAAGTATCCAATCCCAAAAGAGGGTTATCAAGGAGTTTATTGAGATTTTCTAGGACCCATAGATAACGGAAACCCCATAAACTAAGAAAGAATGTCCAAGCCAGGATACAGGGGAAAATTCTTCGTCAATTCCCGAATCTCACTATTCACTCTATCCAGAGTAGCGGTATTGGTATGATTTTTAATAACATCCGCTATGCCTTTTCCGATAACCTTCATTTCTGATTCCTTCATACCTCTAGTTGTAATCGCAGGTGTTCCTAATCGTATACCGCTAGGGTGGAATGGCGAACTGGGTTCAAATGGAATGGTATTTTTATTCACAAATATCTCTGCCTGTTCTAGCGCATCCTGAACCTCTTTTCCTTTACCGGTTAAATCATGCTCACTCAGGTCGATTACCATAAGATGATTATCAGTACCATCGGTAACGAGTTTTATGCCCTGTTCCATCAATTCATCTGCCAATGCTTTTGCATTTCGCACGATTTGCTGGGCATATACTTTGAACTCAGGTTGCTGAGCCTCCTTAAACGCTACTGCTTTTGCTGCAGTCATATGGTCATGGGGCCCTCCTTGGATTCCAGGAAACAATTGAAAATCAACCATCTGTGCAAGATTCTTATTCCAGTCAGGATGATACTTCTCTTTATATCTGTCTTCTATTTTTGATAAGATCAATGCACCTCGGGGACCCCGTAAAGTTTTGTGGGTTGTAGTTGTCACTATATCTGCATAAGGTACTGGGCTTTGATGAACACCAGTAGCACACAATCCAGCTATATGAGCGATATCAGCCATATGATATGCTCCTACTTCATCGCAAATTTCTTGAAAAGCCTTAAAATCTATTTTTCGGGAGTAAGCAGTAAGACCAGATAAAATCAATTTTGGCTTTTCTGCAATAGCCTGCTTTCTGATGGCATCCATATCAAGGAGATGGGTATCTTTATCGACAGTATATGGCACACATTTGAAGAGTCTTCCTGAAAAGTTAACCGGGCTGCCATGGGTTAAATGGCCACCACATCCCAGATCTAGGCCCATGAATGTGTCACCAGGGTTCAATAAGGTGAACAATGCCGCCATGTTTGCCGGACTACCTGATAAAGGTTGTACATTAGCGTGTTCGGCATTAAAGAGTTTCTTTGCTCTCTCAATAGCAATATCTTCTACCTGGTCAACAAACTCTTGACCACCATAATATCTTTTGTGGGGATAGCCTTCAGAATATTTGCAAGTGAAAACTGAACCCATAGCCTGTAAAACGGCCCTAGAGGGAAAATTCTCAGAAGGGATCAGTTCAACGCCAGTTCTAATTCTTTTTTCTTCATTCAGTATAGTTGCAGAGACTTCAGGATCTGATTGAGTAAGTTCATTCATAAGATTCATTCCACTCACCTCTGAAAGACTACAGGGGGCTATTTATATAAATTTCGATTATCCAACAATCACTTTGTCTAACTGCACATCCCAGTCACGATGAGGAAATGCTTCAAGAACCTGCATGTCGAATGCAATCCCTATCTTGACACCCTTAAAATCACGCAGGAAGTCATCATAGTAGCCTTTTCCATACCCGATGCGGTGATTCTGCCTGTCAAAGGTAACACCAGGAACTATGACCACATCAATCTTGTCTTTTTTAACTTCAATCGGGTCTGCAGGCTCGAGGATTCCATATTCACCATGCTGCTTAAGGTCAGCGAAAGACTGTATCAATGCAGCAATGATCTTTTTGTTCTGCATGACAGGAACTGCCACTTTTTTCCGCTCTAAGGCATCGATGATCATGCTTCTGGTATCAACCTCAGAGCCAAATGCCACATAAAACATCACGCAAGCTGCTTTTTTAAAATGGGGGTCATGGAACAGCTTATCTTTGATAATCTCAGAATGTGATCGAATCTCTTCCTTAGATAACCGGTCCCTTCTCCGCAGCATCACTCTTCTGCTGGTTTCCTTCATCGATGAAGCTAAAGAGCCTCGACTTCATAAATTTTTTGGTTTCCTAACAGAAAACTATTTAAATTCACTATCCGACTGCGATAAACATGGGCTATACCAAGAATCAGCTGGATGTCTTGAAGAAGGAAAACTATCCTATAGACTTGTCCAAATATATTGAACTTTCATTTTCTAAAGCGACTTTAGAGAACAAAGAAACTCTACTAAGAAATATCCAGCTGATAAGGGATTCTATAGTGTTCTTCACTGCACATGCCGGAGCTAAAGGGCTCAGCGGGCACACTGGAGGGGCATATGATGTAGCTCCTGAGATGATGATCATTGACGGATTCAGAAGGGGGAAAGCTAAGGAAACCTATCCGATCGTATTTGATACAGCAGGGCATAGGGTGGCTATCCATTACCAGATGTTGGCGCTGCAGAAGAAGATACCTGTCCAGGCGCTGCTCCATTATCGAGAAGCAGGTTGGAGGCTGCCAGGTCATCCGGAAAGGGAGTACACCCCTGGACTTGAATTCAGCTCAGGAAGGCTCGGTCACATGTGGTCATATGTAAATGGGGTATCAATGCAGAATCCCGGTAAGCGGATCTTCCTATTTGGCAGTGATGGTTCCCTCCAGGAAGGAAACGAAGCAGAGGCAGCAAGATGTGCTGTTGCGCATAAGCTACCGATCACTTTCATAGTCGATGACAACGATGTAACTATTGCAGGTCATCCGAGTGAATATATGCATGGATATTCTGTGGCAGATACTCTTGATGGCCACGGACTGAAAATTATAAAACTGAACAGGTCGGATGATATTTCAAGGCTGTACACTGCCATTTTTGATTCCTACAATGAAAAAGGACCGGTAGCTATTGTGATGAAAGGCAAGATGGCACCCGGTATTGAGGGTATTGAAGGTTCCAACAAAGGTCATGATGTCATTCCCACCGATGCAGCCATTAAGTATCTTGAAAAAGCCAAACAGACAAAGGCTGCTGAAGTTCTCAAGTCAATTAAGGTCAAGACGCCATCATCAGAATTCTTAGGAAGTTCAAAAGAGTTCGGCAGCAACAGGCAGACCTTCGGCAAAGCTTGTGTGGAAGTGCTGGAATCCCTATCTGATGCTGAAAGAAGAAAGAACCATATATTTGACTGTGATCTGGAGGGTTCAACAGGTATCAATGTTATTCACGAAAAATTCCAGGAATTATACACGCTCGGAGGCGTCATGGAGCGAAACAATTATGCCGCAGCAGCCGGATTCGGCAGCCAAAAAGGCTTTCAGGGAATATTCGCTACCTTCGCTGCATTCAATGAGATGCTGATCTCTGAAGAGACAATGGCTCGCCTTAATGACGCAAACGTGTTATCCCATTTCTCCCATTCAGGCGTTGATGATATGGCTGACAATACCTGCCATTTTGGTATAAACAACTTTTTTGCTGATGGGGGGATACCCGAAGGAGACAAAACACGATTATATTTTCCAGCAGACACAGGCCAGATGAAGGCTGTTGTAAAAAAGGTTTGGAAAGATGAAGGATTAAGGTTTATATTCTCAACAAGGTCTAAAAGCCCTGCTATCCTCGATGAAAAAGGGAATGAGATCTATGGCAAGGGTTATTCATTTAAACCAGGAAAAGATGAGGTTATCAGGGAAGGAAAGTCAGGCTATATCGTCTCATACGGTTCCGATATGTTATATAGATGCTTGGATGCAGTTGAAAGATTGAGAGAAGAAGGCATTGATGTAGGATTAATCAACAAGCCTACCTTAAATGTTGTTGATGAGGAAATGATGAAGAACCTGCTTAAGTCTGGATTTGTCCTGGTAGTGGAATCCCAGAACTATAAGACCGGCTTAGGCGAAAGGTTTGGAACTTGGCTGGCTCAGAGAGGGCAATGCCCGAAATATGATCATATGGGCACCACCAGGCAAGGTTCGGGTGGATTGTGGGAACAGATCTATCATCAGGGCCTGGATCCTGTTTCTATCATGAAAAAAGTTAGAAGCATGCGGTAACTAACCATCCCACCCCAAAATCGACGAAGTTGGGGCAAATCGGCTCTGTAGAAAATCTCGCTTCGCTTGGGTTAGCAGCTTCAAACCTTAGACATTTTATCTAAGATAACTGACATTTCCCGGATGGAGCTACCCCTTTGTCAGTTCACCGCTAATTTAGATTAGGCTTGACTGGGGCTGCT
>DATDXC010000033.1:0-13499 GCA_035289425.1 Candidatus Nanoarchaeia archaeon | reverse complement strand
GTCGAAGGTGTATATGGCGAAGAGATCAAACCTTTAATACCAAAACAAAAAGTGATTAGGTATTTAGGGAATATTGAGAGTATACTTGAGAAATTTAAATTCTGGGATGAACACCATTAGTTGGAGTTTCCACGCAACGCCAAGGCAAGCAGAACATTTATATTATATTCTCAGACTCTCTAGCCGTATGATATATTTAGATCATGCAGCAACAACACCAATTGATGAGGAAGTAGCTAGAGCTATGCGGCCTTACCTAGGCTATGATTTCGGGAATCCCTCTTCCATCCACACTATAGGCGTTCGAGCAAGGAATGCTATCGAAGAATCCAGAGTCCAGATCGCTTCCTTCCTGAAAGCAGCTCCTGAAGAGATTATATTTACATCTGGTGGCACAGAAGCAGACAATATGGCAATAAAAGGCATTGCTTTCGCAAACAGGCACAAGGGCAACCATATCATCACAACCAAGATTGAGCATGACGCTGTTCTGAACAGCTGCCGATTCATGGAAAACATAGGATTTAAAGTCACCTACCTTGATGTGAATAGCGATGGAATGGTAAACCCGCAAGATGTCAGGAATGCCATGACGAACAAAACAATCTTGGTCTCAGTGATGCATGCAAACAATGAGATAGGTACTATTGAACTGATTAAAGATATATCCGAGATATGTAAGGAAAAAGATGTGTATTTCCATACAGATGCAGTCCAGACTTTTGGCCACATCCCCATTGACACCGCTAATATTAACCTTCTGTCAGCATCAGCCCACAAGATAAATGGCCCGAAAGGGATTGGTTTCCTTTTCATTCAGCAAGGCACGCATATCAGCCCCCTTATACATGGAGGGAATCACGAATTCACATTCAGGTCTGGTACTGAAAATGTCGCAGGAATCGTGGGTTTTGCAAAAGCAGTCGAACTAAGGGAGCAAAGGATGTACACAGAATCATATTCCCCATTGCGAGACAAACTTATCAAAGAGACATCCCGAATCCCAGGTACCATAGTTAACGGGCACTTAACCAAAAGACTTCCCAATAACGCGAGTTTCTGTTTCAGCTGGGTAGAAGGAGAAGCACTGATCAGAAAGTTTAACCAACAAGGGATTGCAGTCTCAACAGGATCCGCCTGCTCTTCTAAGGAGACTAAACCAAGCCATGTGCTCATGGCGATCGGAAGAAAGCCCCATGAGGCTCATGGCAGCCTTCGGATTAGCTTGGGGCAGGGGAATACCTCAGAAGAAATAGATAGGCTCATAGAGATACTTCCAAACACAGTGGAAGAATTAAGGAAGCTAAGCCAACTAGGGAGGCAGATAAAATGTTTGTAGAAAATGCCATCCAATCACCAGAAACAGTTAAGGATTCAGATATAGTCATGGAATCATCTGGTGTTAGGTTCACAAAAGAGAAATTCCTGAGGTATTTTGAGAGAAAAGTAAGGAAAACCATCAGAGTCCACAATCTGGTAGGAAAAGAAGAGCATGTCTTAGCCGGAGTTTCCGGCGGTAAAGACTCGACAGTGCTTATCTACCTGCTCAATAAGATCCTAAAAAGCAGGAAAATCTCAGTAGAAGGATTGTTCATTGACGTGGGCATACAAAATTACAGCACAATTAATGAGAAGAACATCACAAAATTCTGCACTGAACAGGGTATTACATTGCATAAGACAAGCTATCGCGAGATTTTTGGATTTTCCCACTGCTACCTCAAGGACCTGTTGGCTGCAAAGAACATGGAGGTTAACTCATGCACAACATGCGGAGTGCTCAAGAGATACGTCTTAAACAAAAAAGCGAAAGAGCTGAAAGCCACCAAACTTGCCACTGGTCATAACCTTGACGATGAAGCTCAGGCTGTCACGATGAACATGTTCAAAAATCAAATGCCGCTGATGGCTCGGTTAGGCCCCATGTCAGGAAGCTCGAACCAACCAGGCCTTATCCCTCGCATCAAGCCGTTGTACTTTTGCTCAGAAGATGAAGTCATCCTATACTCAAAACTCATGCAGTTCCCAGTGAAATATGATGTGTGCCCCTGCAGCCTAGAGGCATACAGAAGACAAGTGAGCAACCTGCTCGATGATTTTGAGAAACAGCATAAGCAGACCAAGTATGCAATAGTAAACTCATTGCTCACCATCCTTCCGACCCTGAAGAAAGAATTCAAAGGAAGTGTCAGTTCCTGCACGCAGTGTGGTGAAGCCTCATCAGGTGAGCTGTGCGGGACATGCAAATTGTTCAATAAAATTATAAATTAGTTAGACAATGTCCAATATTCCTAAAGAAAATTAAACATACCAATGGCTTCTGCTTTTCTGGATCATATCCACAAAGTATTGATGTATCCTATAATCCCCCGTAAGTTCAGGATGAAAAGTTGACGCCAGTAGGTTCCCCTGTCGGATAAGTACCGGGCTATCCTTGAATTCTGCGAGGATCTGAGCACCATTGTGAACTTCAGTGATAAGCGGAGCTCTGATGAATATGGCATGCAATGGATGTAAAAACCCATCAATAACTAAATTTGTCTCAAAGCTTTCGCTTTGCCTGCCATAGCTATTTCTCTTGACTGAGATATCCATCAATCCCAGAGAATGCTGTCTGCTACCAACAATATGCTTTGCCAACAAGATTGCGCCAGCACAAGTGCCATAGATAGGCATACCATGCTCATGCTTGCGCAGGATCTCTACATCAAGTTTGTTGTGGACCATCAACTTTCCGATGGTTGTCGACTCTCCTCCTGGTATTACCAATCCATAGATGTTATCCATATCCTCTGGTCTACGAACCTCTACAGTCTCGACACCACATTTTTGAAGAGCACATATATGCTCTCTTACATCTCCTTGCAAAGCTAAAACGCCGACTCTCATAGAAATTACCTAAATTCCTCTATTAGACATATGAAGATCAGAACTCTCATCTCCCCGCATGGCATCCCCTAATCCTTCTGAAACCTTAGCTACTATTTTAGGATCATTGTAATGAGTGGCAGCCTGTACAATTGCTTTTGCCATCTTAGATGGTTTTGAGCTTTTGAAGATGCCTGAACCGACAAACACCCCATCGCATCCTAGTTGCATCATCAATGACGCATCTGATGGGGTTGCGATGCCCCCTGCGGCGAAATTGACTACAGGCAGGCGCTGCATATGGGTTGTTTCTTTAAGCAGAGGTAACGGAACCCTATACTCTTGAGCTTTGATTGCCAAATCCCTTCCAGTCAATGTGCGTAATGCAGCTATCTGCTCAGTAAGGGTCCTTATATGCCTTACTGCCTCAACTATGTTGCCGGTTCCTGCCTCTCCCTTAGTACGAATCATGGCAGCTCCTTCATGGATTCTCCGTAATGCCTCTCCGAGGTCACGAGCGCCGCACACAAATGGCACTTTGAATTTGTGCTTATCGATGTGGGACTTCTCATCTGCAGGAGTAAGCACTTCTGACTCATCGATGTAATCTATGCTCAATGCTTCAAGAACTTGTGCCTCGGCAAAATGCCCTATCCTGCATTTTGCCATAACTGGAATGGTTACAGCAGCCATTATTTCTTTGATCAACTTAGGATCAGACATCCGAGCAACGCCGCCAGCAGCCCTGATATCGGCGGGTACACGTTCAAGTGCCATGACTGCAACTGCCCCAGCATCCTCTGCAATCTTAGCATGCTCAGCAGTGACGACATCCATGATGACGCCTCCCTTGAGCATTTCAGCAAGGCCTTTCTTTAGAGTATATGTACCTTTGTCTACGTCCATCAATAACACCCCTTATGAGGATTAGAGTCGGATTTATAAAGTTTTCTTGCAAATAAACATCGCATGATCAAGCTCAAACGGATCGAGAATGCGGTAATCAATAAGGGTGAGCTCCTTTTCAAGCTTCTGTTTAATCTCGGAAAATAAAGCTTTTGGTTTCTGAGCAACATCAATGCTTCGTGCCTTCACTGCAAGCAGGCAGTATCCATCTTTCTTCAGATAAAGCTGAACATTTTTCAGAAAGATCTCCAGTTGATTTTTTTGGGCAATATCCTGGTAGACCACATCAGCCTTGCATACACGATGAATGTATGTTAAGGGTTTGTTGGCGTCAGCTAGTAATGGAGCAATATTGGGCCTTTCCTCAGCCAAAAAAACAAGATCTCTCACAACCCGGGGCGCAAAGTCAAGCGCAAAGACAAATCCCCCTGCACCGACCATATCAGAAACATGTGAAACAGTGGTTCCAGAAGCAGCACCCAAATAAAGGACAACATCATCTTTCCGTATTCCGACATTAGTGCTTCCCTTGAAAATGGTGGCAGCTAGTTTTGACTTTCTAACATCCCACTGCCTATACTCAACGCCGCCAGACCTGACAAGTTTTTCACCGTACACGCTTTTTCCGGGAACTAAATTCCTCGTAAACAAAGAGATTCTGTTCCCATCAGTCTCATAGACCTCAAATATCCTGCTCTGCTTCATGGTTTTTTCTTCTCCAGGTCCCTTAATAGTTTTTCCCCTATAAAATCTCCCTTGAAATAGTCAACCTTCGCCGCAATTGAGATCTTATCTGCAAGTATCCGTGCAGCTTTTCCCTGAAACTCTTTCTTACAGGTTCCCACATAGGGATGTTCATGCAAAAAACCGTATTTGGGGCTTCGCGCACCACTCTTTATATGCCTAAAAAGCGCTTTTTCGGCTCCTAAAAGTTGGATTGTTGATGCTGGCAACATTACCATACGCTTCAGTGATCCGGCTTGTGCCAAAAGCTTTGCTCCGAGGGTAGTGCCGGTAAGTGTCAGGAGATTGGGGCAGTTTTTTCGCATGAGATTCTCTAGATATATTTCCTGGGCTGCACGCAAAGCAAAGAGATGGGATAGTTCTTCAGCAAGTCTCCTGATAGGTTCAAGATCGGCTTTTCCCAAGTCAGCACCCATGGTGTCTGGTTCTTTCTTGGACTTTCCCTCCAGGATAGCGTTCACAAATTGTGCATGGTCGACCAGCCTTCGCGAGAGTTCGGGGTTGTACCATTCATACCACTCACGAAGCCGCTTTGCTAAAACATTGCTGACCTTGTCGATATCCCCTATGTGGTGTATAGCTTGTATGATGAGGACATCAACTGATACTGAATTATGTACTGCAACTTTTGTGAGGAAAATGTTCCTCTCCCTAAATGCTGCATAATACTCTTTTTTTCTGAAGAAACTGAGGATCTTGTCCAGGGCTTTTGGGTCAGGTAATTCTCTCTCTGAAAGAGCAGACACGTTGCCCTTGGCAAAATCCTGATCATCAGTGAACAATATAGATTTTATTGGATTAATATGTTCATTAAAAATAAACATTCCGACCACATTTGAAAAGTCATACTTGTTTCGCATATGATGGCAAAAAATATAAACTAGTTTTTAAATCTACTTGTTTTATGAGATTGATATATATTCCATGTAAAGATATGAAGGAAGCAAAGAAGATAGCACGAAAGCTATTGAAGCAAAGGCTCATCGCATGCGCAAACTTCCTTCCGATGCATAGTATGTATTGGTGGAAGGGAAAAATTGAGGAAAACAGTGAAACCCTCCTGCTGGGCAAGTCCCTGAAAAAAAATTTTAAGGCAATACAAAAGAGCGTAAAGGAAGTGCATTCATATGAAATGCCAGCAATCCTTCAGATTGAAGCAGATGCTGAGAAAACATTCGACACATATGTTCACAACGAAGTACATTGAGGAAATCTTTTTATAGGGCACTGCCTGAATTCTTGATATGGAGCATCATATACGAGATTTAAAGCGCTTCAGTGAGCTTATTGACACTCTGGTAGGCCAGGGATTCGGATATCTAATAAGAAGATTACACCTGCAGGTAGGTGCTCTCAAAAAAAGAAAAACTAACCCTGCAGTGGGCTTAAGGATTGCGCTTGAGAAATTGGGGCCCACATTCATCAAATTCGGTCAGATTCTAAGCCTCAGACCCGATTTAATTCCCAAAGAATATGTCAAGGAGCTCGGTAAGCTTCAGGATCAGGTACCCCCCTTCCCCTATGAAGATGTTGAAAAAATAATAAAATCAGAGCTTAAGAAGTCAATTAGCGATATCTTCAGGTCATTCACCAAAAAACCGATTGCTTCGGCATCTATCTCTCAAGTTCATGCGGCAGTGCTTCCCGACGGGACAAAAGTCGCAGTCAAAGTGCAGCGTCCTCATATGACTGAAATAATAGACAGCGACATCAAGATCATGATGTACATTGCCCATCTGCTTGAAGCTCACATCCCCCGCATAGCAGCATACAGGCCTACCCGCATTATCCAGGAGTTTAAGGAATGGTCCCACAAAGAGCTTGACTTCAGAATAGAAGCAAAGAATGCCGGGAGATTTAGGCATAATTTCAAAGGAAGCGAAACAGTGATTATCCCCAAGATTTTCCCTGGGTTGAGCACCAGCAAGATTCTTACTATGGAATTAATTGAGGGAGTTGAGCTCCATCATCTGCATAAGATAAGAAACAAGAGAGGGTATAATATTCAAAAAGTAATCAAGAACGGCTTCGATAGCCTTATGACCCAGGTGTTTGAGCATGGGTTCTTTCATGCAGATCTGCATCCCGGTAATATTCTTGTGCTTAAGAATAATCAGATAGGCCTCATTGATTTTGGGATTGTAGGTCATTTCAACAAGCATCTCAAAGATAAATCCGTTGAGATCTTATTTGGCATTGTAGAAGAGGATATTGATTCCATTGTTGATGCTTTTCTGGATATGGGCTTAGTGACTGAAGGACAATCAGAAATTGAGGAATTTAGGAGGGATGTAAACAGCCTAATCGAACCCCTGCAAAAAGCTACCATAGCGCAACTGAAGATCAGCCATGTCCTAGAGGAAGTATTGGATCTTGCATTGAAGCATAAGGTACAGATGCCAGTTGATTTTGTGCTCTTTGGAAAAGCAATCGTCGAGGTGGAAGGCATAGCGCTGCAATATGCTCCTCGATTTAAGGTAGTGGAGAATACAAAACCATTTTTAGAAAGATTAATAAAAAAGAGGCTCTCATGGCAGTTCATGTCTAAAGACTTTATGAAGAGCCTCATTCGATTCAGGAAATTTATAGGCAACCTCCCTGAAGAAACCACCAAGACACTGAGAAGCATCCAGGCAGGCCGTGTTAAAGTTGATATTGAAGATTCTGACATTAAACGCTTAGGGATTGAGATTGATCGTTCAAGCAACAGGCTGACCTATGGGATAGTCATTGCGGCATTGATTGTTGCAGGAGCGCTCACCATCAATGTTGCTATGCCAGGCCTATGGGGCATTCCGTGGGTTTCTCTGCTTGCGTTTATCATCGCAGGTATACTGGGTATAGTGCTGATTGTCTCGATCGCTAAAGAAAAAGAGGTGGAACAATGAAAAAAACATTAAAAAAAGGATTCATGATTGGTATTGGTGCATTGTCGCTGACTACCAAAGCTATTGAAAATGTTCTTACGCAGGTTGAAAGAAAAAGTAGGATCAGTAAAAACGAATCAGAGAAGCTTGTCAAAGATATGCTTAAGGAAGCAAATAAGCAGGCAACCAAGATAGGAAAATATGTCGAAAAGGAGATCAAGAAGCAAATAAAGAAAGTGAGGCCTGCATTAAAAAGATTTAAGCGGAAATAGTAGTTCCCTTGAATCGCTTATTGTGTAAAAGATTTCTCAGATTGGGAAGATTTTTGCCTATGAGATGGACAGTCAGCTTCAGCTGAGCTGCTTTTTTTGAGGCGATAGGATCAAAAGGCATGTTAAGACCTGGTTTCCACTCTGTGCCAACGAGCTTCTGAAATTTTTTCCAGCTGATGGCTTCGATCGGCTTTGCAGAGGGGTTCTTTCGTGGATCCTTATCATAGACATATTCTACATTGGACATATTTATTATGGAAGTAACCCCCATATTCTTGGCGAGTAAAACAGAATCAAAATCAGTGCTCCATCCGGGCTTCCAGCCAGCAGCGATGAGAATTTTGCGTGAAAAATGTAAGTGATGATTGGGATCAATTACAATAATAGGATGCGCTTCATCTCCAAATATCTTTTTGACGCTTTTTGCATTTTGTCTCGTAGCAAAGATGCCGACCCAGTCAAGAAGGTATTTTCCGAGACCAATACTCCTGCCGATGCTCTGCCACCTTCGCGCTAAATGGCCCCCTCCGCAATATAAGACAAACGAGCATTTTTCTTTCAAAAGAAGCTTTTTGAGGGAAATAAGAAACCGTTGGTCAAGCTTATCTGGGTAAATTATTGATCCACCCAATGATATAATTACAGTTTTCATTCTGAAAGCAAAATCTCAATCGTAGCTGCATATGCTGGCCTGGCGATTAGGACACCAATGACAGCTCCAGCAAGCGTCGTGAACACAAAGCCCCTCAACAAGCCTGCTCCTGCAAACCATAACGGTATCATGGCAACAGTCATGGTAAAGAAAGCTACGAAGATTATACTAAAAGCATTCTTGATTCTTGTTTTCCAGTCAGTTGATTCTGAAGATTCCTTCCGTAATGTTCCATCAGTTATGACAATAAGGTGGTCCACTCCTGTTCCTATAGCGATGATAATGCCTGCAATACCTGCAAGGTCAAGATTCCAATGGACCAGAGCAGCAAAGCCAAGTAAGATTACAACCTCTGAGGTTAACGTGAGTATTATAGGGATAACAATTTGGGGCTTCTTATATCTAATATAAATTGAAGAGGCAATTGCCGCAAGAGCGACTACGCCCATAAACAGGGCATTACGCAGGAATTCCTTCCCTAAAACTGGTGATATGGCATCAAGTTTTACTATATTCAGCTTAACTGGCAAAGATCCGGTTATGAGCACAGTCTGCAGCCGCTTCATGCTCTCTGAAGCTGACTGAGCAGCCATCAGTTGGGTTGCGCCAGCACCGCTGCCTGAGATGCTTATCTGGGTTGTGGCCTGGCCTTTAAGATCTGCGCCGATCTGCAACGTATCGACTAAATTATCATCAAGATACAATAAAAGGCTTTCATTAAGGTAAGGAGTTCCGCTGTCACTGACTACTGCCAGATTTCGTGTAAGGTCTGCCTGGCGTTGTGCTGCCTGGGTGCTTAATGTTATAGAGAATCTGAAGAAGCAAACCCATTGATCCCCATTCATACCACAAGGACGTGAAGGATCCATGCCAGAACAATCAGGTGACCTGCAGACATAAGTTATATCCTGGCCGCCTAAGAACACGGTCTTGTCACCGATTTTTGCTTCAAACTTTCCTTGTTTAGCCAGGAGTTCCTTTACCTCTTCTTCAGTAGCTCCTGCAATCTCAACTAAGATAAATTGGTTTCCTGAAAGGTCGCCTGCTTCAACAATCTTAACATCAGATAACCCATATACATTTAACCGTTCTCTCATATTCCCTATAAGAGTATCCACATCTGGTTTGTCCAGCTCGTCTTCTGGTTGCAGCAGTATTCTGGTTCCCCCCTGCAATTCAAGACCCTTCCGAATATTGGTCTTAGGAGCTTCTTCCACATTTATTCCCAAAGCATCCACAAAACCGGTATGGTTATACACCACAATAGGAGATTTAACAATATGAGTCCAATTGATAGTTTGGTTGAGTGTTGCATTAAAAATTGGTTCGGTGAGTTCCCTCTCCTGAGTCTTATTGGTAGCTGTTTCTAACACAAGTTCCCTGGTCCGCAACACATACGTACCCCTATTGGTCTTTATATGCACAGAGCGGTTTATTTCTAGAAGGGATATTTCGGAATAATAATCATCTAAAGATTTGATAGGCTTGTTATTTATGCTGGTAATCAATTCCTGATTCATAGGCTGTGTTCCTGGTTTAGGTGTTTGCATGCCAGCAATGCTTGCTGTAGAATTAGGTACAACATTATGGATAGCCACACCCGAAGTAAATGGGTTAGGATGGATTGACCATATCATCAAAATTAATACAATAAGCAGGAAGACCACTTTACCATTCCTGAATAACTTCTTAATTTTCATGGTGTAATTTCCTCTCCAAATACATCCGTAACAAAGCAGCATTGGTTATCCAAGTAGCTATAATGTCCACAATCACACCAATGAGCAGGATAGTAGCTATCTGTTGAATGGTTGCTGACTGGGAGAATACCAATGCTACGATAAGGGCTAGAATGGTTGTGATAGACATCATAAGTCCTGTTTTCATTGCATCAAGTGTAGCTTCAAAGATGGAGCGACCCTCTCGGCGTTTCAGCAACTTCATGGAAAGAAGTATATCAGTATCAACTGAATAACCGATAAGCATGAGGAATGCTGCAATGCCTGCAGTGTTGACTTTAATCCCTATAAGGTTAACAATAGCTAAGGTAATGACAATATCAGTAAAGACTGAAAAGATAGCTGCAAGGCTGGGAATTAAAATCCTAAAGTAGATAAGAACAACAATTCCCATGAGGACGAATGCTACGATAAGGGCGATGAGTACTTCCTTAAAGAAACTTGCCCCAAGCGAAGAACCGATAACTTCTACATTATAGTCATTCAGCGGCCCACCAGTAGCTGATTCTAAAGAAGCGATAAACGAGTCTATCTCATTCGTACCTTGGATGTCTGCCGTAACGACGATTGCAGAATCAACTCCAGCACTCCGTAAAGTACGTACATCAATATCATTGGATGGGAACGCAGCTTTGAGCTTAGCTTCCAGATCAGTAGGAACTGCTGAAACTTGCTGCAATGTTATGGTCACTCCACCAGCTAAAGAAACCTCTTTATTGATAAAATCTCCAGTAGTGCTGACCTGCACCCCTATGAGGATAAGGGATACAATGAGCATCACCACAGGAATTATCAACAATCTCTTATACTCTTTCTCATATATGTTACGTAATGAAGATAGCATTAGTGTTTCAAGAATAAGAAACCCTTTTTAAATATTGTGGAAAAGTTTAAATAATGAGCACACGGAAAATAAGCTATGGCTTTACTAGATTTTGTCACCAGCGGTATAGTCTACCTTTGGGAGCTATTGAAATATTGGTTTTCCTTGTTCTTCATTCTACCAGTCCATAATCTGGAGATTCTATGGATATTAATACCAATCTGGATAAACCTGGTATTTACTGATTTTTTCCAGGAAAAGAAGGAAATCTCGCTGGGAAATGCAGTAACCAACGGAGCAATTATGCTCTGGGTCAGCATTGACTGGATGCGATTTCTGATCCGAACAGTATCCGAACAAGATGGAGGCTTCTCCAATTCATTGCTCTTTAAATTCACCATCTGCGGACTTGTGGCATTGGGGGGGCTTATTATAATTATTCAGGGTATGAGGGGCAAAAAAGGGATACGTTTTTTCGGAAGGGTAAGGACCACCAGCTACATCATGCTGGTATATTCTCCGGTGATATATGGTATTTTAGACATATCCCTCAGATATGTTATAGCAGTGATTCTTTTCATGCCCCTGTTCTACGGATTCTTTGCATTCATTGACCGCTTTACGCCCAATCCCAGAACATATCAGGAATCAGATATGGTGGCCTCACAACCATTGTTTGATATGTCTGCTCCACCAAGATTTGGAGGACTTAAATGAGAGTTAGGAGTATTGTATTGCCTTTAGTGGTATTCACCACAGTAATATTCCTGCTTCAGATCCTTTTGGGGAAAGGATTTACCGCAGCATTTATGCTGCAATCAGCTGACGTCCTATCCAGACCATGGATTCTGATAACTTCGATGTTCTTGCATAGTGGGATAATGCATCTTTTATTCAATATGTATGCATTGTACATGTTCGGCCCGCTCATTGAACAACGGATAGGAACTAAGCGATTTGTATTGATATATCTCATAGCAGGAATTCTCTCAGCAGCGGGTTTTGCTATGGCCTATCCTAGTTCATCGGCATTGGGTGCCAGTGGGGCAATCATGGCCATCTTGGGCTTGACGATAGTCCTGCTGCCTGACATACGCGTGTTGTTCTTTTTTGTGGTTCCTATGTCAATGAGGACAGCAGGCATTATCTTTGCGCTGTTGGATATCTTTGGTGTCTTCGCGCCAGTCAGTACAGGCATAGCGCATCTTGCGCACCTCATCGGCCTGGCATGTGGCATTATATATGGAATTAACTTGCAGAAAAAGAAGAAAAAATACTACCGCAGTTTCTCCTCTAAACACCACTTAGATTCTGATGATGTTGATGAGTATCTGCGGAGCGGCAGGATTTAAGGCATTACCTCAGAGTCCTTGACTGTATCAAAAGCAGCATCGCCGAATGACCATATATTTTCTCCATCATCAATGCTGTAAGGCCATCCATACCATTTCTCTAGGGTTATTATCCCCATATTGGTCTCAAGTCTTACTGAATCCCTGCCTTCGACTGTAACCTCATCGATTTTCTTGGCAGATGTTACCTCAGTAAGGAATTCGAGGGGATCCTTCAATATTTCTTTATCAAAATCCAGATCAGTAATTTTTCCCAAATCTCCTTCGCACCAGCTTGGTTTAAGGCAATATGCTTCGGCAGTCTTGGCTGCTGTATCTAGAAATACGGTATTGTACACCTTGCCATTGCCGGCATCTACATACTTAATCTGTTCCTTCTTTATCTTGGTTCCCTTTACCCAGACAGAATATATCACAGGAACATCGGGGCTGGAGTAGGTGTAGGTATAACTTTTTATCTTAGTCTTGCCTTTGGTAAGAAGATCTTTCAGATCATCAGGTATTTCTTCAATAGGAGGTGCTTGAACATCAGGCTCAACATCAGGCTCAACAACAGGGGGGCTCGGTATGTCCGGAACCTGTTCCTGTGGCAAAGGCTCAGGAGCAGTAGGCTCCTGAGGCGCCTGAGTACATCCTACCATAAGAATAACCAGACTGATTATTAAATAGTATAATTTCATGATATCACCCATACGGTGACCATATAAAAAAGTATATAAATCTTCCTAAATACCCAAATTGAATGACTGATCTTATCGTATGCGCATCAAAACAGAAAGGGGTTTATGAGCATGTCAAGCATGTTATTGAAGATGTGGAATGGCAAAACATCTATGCATTCAGTGCTGAAAAAGATATGCCTCACTTTTCAAAAAAAGTCGAGTATATTTTGCTGGATCTGACCCAAACCATTTCTGAGCTGACTGAATTCATTAAGAAGAGGCTCGAAGGCAAGCTCAATGACTTAGAAGTTGCAGTGAACATTGTAAGCGGCTCAGGAAAAGAGCATACGGCAATAATTTCTGCGATTTTAAAGCTAGGATTTGGGATAAGGTTGGTTGTATTGACTCCGAATGGGATTAAATCCTTATAATCAAACTAAGCCAAGACCCGCTGTTTGACAATACCTCCTACATCGGCGATATTGAAAAGTTCATGAAGCAAGGCACTTAGCCTTGCCCAAAGATTGTAAGCTGCAATCTTTGTTGCTATCTCGGCTCTTCTTCCTTTGATTGTGTAAGCGTTCAATGAATCCCCATATCTGTTTTTGAACACA